>DATMXZ010000283.1:0-8568 GCA_035561235.1 Ignavibacteria bacterium | reverse complement strand
GAACAGATATCATATTCGTTAAGTATAAAAAGAAAAAAATTTCTCAAACATATTCTTTGTATGCTATGAAAAACCATAAATTGTTATTGTCCGCCGTACTTGCAATAGCGTTGATTATATCGCTTACTTCGATGAAGTCTTCCGCGGCGGTTTATGATTACGAATCCGGCTGGAAAGCGGTGGATTCACTATACAACAACGGACTGCCGGAATCGGCAATGAAAGTCCTTGACGAGATTTTCGCTAAAGCGAAGAGCGAAAACAATACTGTAAACTACATCAGAGCCGTGATTTACAGGGTGAAACTGACCGAATACAACGAGGAGGATTCATTCGAAAAAAACATCGCAAAGATGATTACCGAGGAAGCGGAAGCGGTATCGCCGTTAAAACAGTTTATGAGTTCGCTTGTCGCCGACATGTACTGGACATATTACCAGCAGAACAGGTACAACATTCTCAACAGGTCGAAGGTCGTAAATTTCAAACTCGAGGATATCAAGACCTGGGACGCAAGCAGGTTCATAGAGAAGTCGATACAATATTACAACGCGTCGCTCACGGAGCCCGAAATTCTGCAAGGCATATCTGTTGAAAATTTTAACGATATTTTGAACAATTATGCTTACGACAAATTAATACCGAACGGCAGGAAATACAGACCGACGCTGTATGATTTTCTCTCTGACAAGGCTCTGATTTTCTTCACTAACAAGGAAGCCGGAGTTACGAGACCCGCAGAGCAGTTCATATTGAACGACCCTGTCTTTTTCAGCGACGCGAAAGAATTTGCGTCTCTGGATATAAGTACGAACGACGTGTTCTCATTTGATTATCAAACAATAACAATATTCAAGAACCTTATCAGGTTTCATCTTAATGATTCCGATCCCGGGGCTCTCATAAACGCCGACCTGCGAAGGATCGAGTTCGTGAACCTGAGTTCGGCGAATCCCGAAAAAGAGAAATACTATCTTCAGGCTCTACAGAACATGAAGGAAAGATATTCGGGGAATCCGAATTCGACATTCATTGATTATGACATCGCGATGATTTACTACAACCGCGGAAACAAGTACAATCCGGAGTTGTCCGAGGATTACAAGTACGACAAGAAAACCGCTTACGACATCTGCCTGCAGGCAACGAGAAATTTTCCGCAGTCCGAGGGCACGGGTAACTGCCTGTCGCTGATAAATTTAATCGAAGAAAAATCCCTGTTGGTTACTCTCGAGTCGTTCAACGTTCCAGGCAAGCCATTCAGGACTCTAACGACATACAAGAACATAAGCAAACTTTATTACAAGGTAGTAGAAACGAGTTACGATGAAATCAAGGAACTCGAAGCGGAACTTACAAAGACATATAATTATACTAAATATCAGAAGGATCTTATCGAGAAATTCAGGAACAAAAACGCTGTCAGTTCATTCAGCGTGAACCTGCCCACCGACGGCGATTATCAGTCACACAAAGCAGAGGTTAAGATTCCCGCCCTCGAGAAAGGGCTTTACGTACTGTTAACGGGCACGGATGAGAACATATCTTACAATGAAAATGCCGTATCATACTGCCTGATTAACGTAAGCAGCATCGGCTACATAAAGAAATACGCACTTAACAGCGATATTGAATTTTATCTTCTCGACCGTGAAACGGGCTCGCCTCTTGTTGATGCGGACGCGACTGTTTACATCGAGGAATATAATTACAACAAATCGAAATACGAATATTACAAGGGTGAGACTCTCACATCCGACAAGGACGGATATTTCAAGGTTGTCCACGGAAATAAGTACAGAAGATTTTTCCTCGAAATCAATCACGAAGGACAGACACTCCTGACGAGGGGCATTAGTTTCGGATACGGATACAGTTACATGCAGGATGCTTTCTGGCAGAGCACTTACACCGAAAACAAGGACAGAACGCCCTATACGTTTACTTACTTTTTCACAGACAGGTCCATTTACAGACCGGGGCAGACAATATATTTCAAGGGAATTGTACTTGAATATTCAGGCGAGGAAAAGAGGATAAAGCCTGACACGAAAATCACGGTACAACTTTACGACGTGAATTATCAGAAAGTATCGGAGCAGACATTAACGAGCAACGAGTTCGGCACCATCAGCGGCAATTTCACCGCTCCGACATCCGGGCTTAACGGGCAGATGCACATACAGACGTCCGACAACAGAGGCACTTCTTATTTTTCAGTCGAGGATTACAAGAGACCGAAGTTCGAAGTAAAGTTCGAGCCGGTTAAAGGCAGTTACAAACTCGGAGAGATGGTAAACGTTAAGGGTCTGGCGAAATCTTATTCAGGAGCGAACCTTGACAACGCGGCGGTGAAATACAGAGTCGTGAGAAAAACATACTATCCGAGATGGTGGTACGACTGGTATTATTATTACTATTACACGCCGATGAAATCGGAAGAGGTCGAAGTTACAAACGGAGCCTCAAAAACAAACGTGAACGGCGAGTTCGAGATAAACTTCAAGGCAATACCCGACGAGTCAGTTTCGAAGGACATAAAACCGTACTTTACATTCGAGGTTATCGCAGACGTAACGGACATTAACGGAGAGACTCACTCGTCCGTGACGAACGTATCAGCGGGTTATAACGCTTTGATTATAAACGTCGACATCAATCCAAACGTCGATAAAAATCTTGAGAACAAATTTCAACTGATAACGACCAATCTCAACGGGCAAAAGGAGCCCGCCGAAGGAAAGATTACAATATACAAACTGAAAGCGCCCGACAAAGTATTCAGGAGCAGATTATGGACACGTCCCGACAAGTTCATATACACGCGCGATGAGTATTACCGTGATTTTCCGGTTGACCAGTACGACGACGAGGCGAATTACAGCAAATGGGAAAGAGAAATTAAAGCGCTGGAAACAACGTTCAACACGTCCTCCGATTCGATACTCGATCTGAGCGCGATGAGGGGCTGGAATCAGGGAAAATACGTAATTGAAATGTCAGCGAAGGACAAATACGGAGAAACGGTCACCGAAAAAATTTATTTCAACGCATACAGCACGGGCGAAACGACTCTGCCTAACAGGACATTCGACAATTACATCGTCAAGAAAAACACCTGTGAGCCGGGCGACAACGCCGAGTTTATTTTCGGCACGGGGCTGACGAACGCGAGAGTGCTTTTCGAAGTAATGCACAAAGACAACGTAATAAAACGTGAGTGGATTAACATCAACAATTCCCAGAGGTTCTTCACGATTCCGGTGACGGAATCATACCGCGGAAATTTCACGTATTCACTGGCGATGATGAATTCCAACAGGGTTGTAATCAGGAATGAAAGCGTCAACGTTCCGTTTACGAACAAGATGCTTGACATATCGTTCGAAACATTCCGCGACAAACTTCTACCCGGCGAGAAGGAAGAGTGGAAGATTAACATCAAAGGAAAGACCGGCGATAAGGTCGCGGCAGAAATGCTCGCGACGATGTACGACGCGTCGCTCGACGCCATAAAGCAGCATTACTGGAATTTCAATATTCTAAGTTACAACAACGGCCAGAGGTACTGGGAAGGCGGATTCGGCTTCAACACGAGCGTCAGTTCTGTATATCAGGAAGGATGGAACAAGTATTCGGAAGGCACTTTTATATCATACGATTACCTTAACTGGTTCGGAGCGCCTGTTAACAGCAGTTATTATTATGACGGGCTGTCGTTAAGAGGCGGCAGAATTTCGGATCAGGTAAAACTCAACGGAGTTGTAACGGAGGAAAAATCACTTGAACAGCCGGAAGCAGAGACTTTGAAAAAAGAATCGCCGAAGAAAAAGAACGGGAATAAATCTAAAGACGATAAAGGAGAGGAGGATTTCAAGGAAGACGAAACGGGCAAACTCAGTGAAGATAAGCGTGGAACCGATTTCTCGAATGTGACCGCAAGAAAAGATTTCAGAGAAACGGTGTTCTTCCTCCCTGACCTCAGGACAAATGAAAACGGAGACGTTACGATTAGTTTCAGCATGCCCGAAGCGCTGACAAAATGGAAAATGCTCGGACTTGCGCACACAAAAGACCTGCGATTCGGTATGGTAACGAAGGAACTCGTAACACAAAAGGAACTGATGATAACGCCGAATGTCCCGAGATACTTCAGGGAAGACGACAAGGTTGTTATTACCGCGAAGGTAACAAATCTCTCTCAACAAGATTTGACGGGCGCGGCTGAACTGCAGTTGACGGACGCGATGACTAATAAACTCGCGAACGTCCAGTTCAAGAATGAGAATTCAGAGAAGCCTTTCGAGGTAAAGCAGAATCAGAGCATCAACCTCAGTTGGGAGATTTCCGTTCCGTACGGTTACGAAGCGATTGAATACAAGATTCTCGCCAAGGCTGAAAATTTCTCAGACGGAGAATCCAACGTGCTGCCGGTGCTTTCGAACAGAATGCTCGTAACGGAAACGATGCCGATGTACATAAGGGGAAATCAGACAAAAAATTTCACGATGTCAAAACTGACGGACAATACTTCATCGACTCTTACGAATTACAAACTCACGCTCGAATTCACTTCAAACCCCGCGTGGTACGCCATACAGGCGATGCCGTATCTGATGGAGTATCCTTATGAATGCGCGGAACAGGTTTTCAGCAGGCTTTACGCGAACAGCATTGCAACAAACATCGTAAACTCAAGCCCGAAGATAAAAGAGATTTTCGATACCTGGAGAAACACACAGCCGGAGGCGCTTCTTTCAAATCTCGAAAAGAACGAAGAACTGAAATCGCTTCTGCTTCAGGAGACGCCGTGGGTTTTACAGGCGAAGAACGAGTCGGAAAGGAAGAGAAGAATTTCAAACCTCTTCGAACTCAACATAATGCGAATGGAACTCGACCGCGCCGTAAGAAAACTCAAAGCGATGCAGGTCTCCAGCGGCGCCTGGCCGTGGTTCGAAGGGATGCCTGAAGACAGATACATCACGCAGCACATAATCGCGGGATTCGGGAAACTGAACAAACTCGGAATACGGAAACTCGAAGACGATGCTAACGTATCGCAAATGGTCTATTCGGGACTTGAATATCTTGACCTTCAGGTAAAGAACGACTACGAGTATCTTCTCGAACTCGAAAAGCAGGGCAAGATAAGGATGTCCGACAATCATCTTGGATATTACACTGTTCATTATCTTTATACAAGAAGTTACTTCAAGGACATTCCCGTGGACGAGGATTCGAAAGAGGCGTTCGATTATTTCGTATCGCAGGCGGCCAAATACTGGAATAACGGCGGCTGGTACAACAAGGGAATGATTGCCCTTGCGCTTCACAGGTTCGGCAACAAAGACGTTCCCGCGGGCATAGTGAAATCGCTTAAGGAAAACTCTCTGTATTCGGATGAACTCGGAATGTACTGGAAGGAAAACGTCTGGGGTTATTACTGGTACGAGGCTCCGATAGAGACGCAGTCGCTTCTAATTGAGGTATTCGATGAAGTCGCTAATGACGCAAAATCAGTCGATGACATGAAGGTCTGGCTGTTGAAACAAAAGCAGACACAGGACTGGAAAACCACAAAAGCGACAGTCGAAGCGGTTTACGCTCTCATACTGAAAGGCAACGACTGGCTCGCAACAGACATGCTCGTCGACATTTCTCTCGGTTCGCAAAAAATTGATTTGAGCAAGGAATCCGATATCAAGGTACAGGCAGGAACAGGTTATTTCAAGACATCCTGGAACTGGGGAGAAGTCAAACCTGATATGGGAAACGTTACGATAACAAGAAAATCGAACGAAGGCATCAGTTGGGGCTCGCTTTACTGGCAGTATTTCGAGAATCTTGATAAGATTTCAAAATCAGAAACAAACCTTAAGATTGACAAGCAACTCTTCCTTCAGGAGAACACTTCATCGGGTCCTGTAATAACACCGGTAAATGAAGGCACGAAATTGAAACCGGGCGACCTGGTAATGGTGAGGATTGAAATAAGAACCGACCGCGACATGGAATACGTTCACATGAAAGATATGAGGGCGGCGGGATTCGAGCCGGTAAACGTGATATCACGGTATAAATATCAGGACGGTCTCGGCTATTATGAAAGTACGAGAGACGCGGCGACGAACTTCTTCTTCGGTTATCTGCCGAAAGGGACCTACGTTTTCGAATATCCGTTGAGAGCGAACCTGACGGGAGATTTCTCGAACGGCATAACATCAATACAGTGCATGTACGCGCCCGAATTCACGAGCAACAGTGAAGGAATCAGAGTGAAGATTTCGAATTAAAAATTTCTAACATATAAAAAAAGCAGAGCCTTACGGTTCTGCTTTTTTATATTTGATCGTATAATTCTATAATTCTATAGAGTGTTCCTTGTTCTCCGTAATTATTCTGATTCTTATGTGAGTATTTTCGTCGGAATGAACCGTTCCCCACATCAGGGCAAGTTGCTGAAGTTGAATATCGGGTTTGTATTTTGCAGAAAGACCGATTATAACTTCCCTGACGGACAAGGAATGCGCGACGTTCATAATCGAAAAGAACGCGTTGTTGGTCGGGACTACAATCGGAAGTACGGGCTTGCCGATTTTCTCCGCCGTGTTTACAACCTCACTGAACAAATGCCTTTCATCTTCTTCAAGGTCATTTCTCACCTCAATGTTTTGCTTATCCCTGAACACTCTGGCAATCATAACCACGAGGTCGGTTTTTTCAGTATCTGTTTCCTCAATTATTTTTTTAAGATGATTCAGGTTTGACGGGTCTCTCACGGCGACCATTACCCTGTCCGGCAATTCGCTTCCGATAAGTTCGGGTGTAATAGCCGATTCGTCCTCAAGGTTGAAATGTTCGAGAATACGTTTATTTTCGTCATTTTCATACTCCTCTTCCGTCAGATTTAATTTTGCCATCGTTTTTTTCTTTACTATCTGCTCAGAAATAACGAATATCAGGAAAAAAGTTATTGTAAACGAAATTCCTGAAATCGTTGCGATTGGTTTAGTCAATAGATTAGTCATAGCCGTAAAGAACAATGCTCCAAAGATTAAAATCAGGCCAACAGGTAAATGAAAATTCTTTATATCCAGATTAAAAGGTACCTTCCATTCTCTTGGTCTTTTATCTCTATAACGGAGAATCACCATTGCGAATGCCTTAAAAGTCAGACTCCAAATAACTCCAAAAGCATAAGCTTCTCCGAGAACCAGAATATCACCACGGGAAAGAAGAATTGTTAAAATTTGCATGAATGCAATTAAATTCAAAACTCTGTATGTCGTACCGTATTTTTTATGGGGCTTTCTAAACCAGTCTGTAAGCACCTTGTCTTCGGCAACTCTGTTTAGAACGCTGTTAGCGCCAACTATCGATGTATTAACGGCTCCTGATAAAATTAACACTCCCACAATGACAACAAAACCTTGCATTAAAATCCGGAGCCAGATTGGTCCGTATAAAAACATCGCTATTCCTCCAATCAGGTTATCCACATATTGAGGTCTAATTGAATCCGGAATAAGCATCATACCAAGGAAAGACACGCCGGGAGTAACTATAACACTAAAAACAAAAATAATTACACCAGTTTTCTCGAAATTCTTCAATTTCGGGTATTCGACTTCTCTATAAACTTGACCGAGAGTTTCCTCACCGCTCAACGCTAGCAATGAATGTCCGAACGCTATCATAATGCTCAATATTCCAAGAGATTTTGCCCAGTCGAGATCTTTCAACCAGCCGTAAGCTTCATCCGAAAGCCTAATTTCAAACGGAGGAAGATGAGAAAAGAACGGTTCGTCTTTAAATATTAACGTAAGGATGCCCCAGATAAGAACCATTGCAGCCATAATCGATGTGATAATGAAAATTTTTAACGCCTTATCTGATGATTCCTCAATACCTTTGACATTTTCCCACCAGAAATAAAGAACAATAATAACGGCCAAAGCCATAGAGAAGATACTTCTATCGAGATGAATATTAATTCCTGCGAGTTTGAAAATATCATTGATCAGACCGGTAAAATACTGACCGCCGGATACAGCGCTTATGGGGCCTGTTAAGACATAATCAAAAACCAATGCACTTACAGATACTTTAGCGAACCAGTTGCCGAGAGCAAATTTAACTACCCTATAAACACCGCCTCTCGTAAAGAGCGGTGATGATTCAATATATAATGCTCTTACGGCAAATGAAAAAAGCATTACAAGGAGTATAAAGTAAGGAGCAATTTTTCCGATGAACTGCTCGGCGATGCCTCCGATATAATACGCAGTTGAGCCAAGGTCTCCGATTACAACAGCCGCCGCGCGCCAGTAGGAGATAAATGTGAACATCACCGTGGTAAGCACTATTACCTTAGTGGTTTTCGCCAGAGTTGCTCTTTTAGATTGTGATTCAGTATCCATTAATTAATTGGAATAAACTTTGGAAGTTCCCGGAACAAATAATCCGGTAAAGGGATTTTTGAATCGAAAATTTTTCCGTTTTCGTCCGCGAGACAGGGATAAAAGAACCCGCGCGATTTCGGAATCGCGCGGGTTTGTTATATAATCT
>DATMXZ010000282.1:0-8472 GCA_035561235.1 Ignavibacteria bacterium | reverse complement strand
AGTACCAGGCTGCAGGTTTTCATTAACGAGCGTCGCGACTTCTTTTCCGAGAATGTCGTAAACCCTCAGTGTAACCTGATTCTTGTCAGGCACGGCAAAATTAATTTTCGTCACGGGATTGAAGGGATTCGGATAATTCTGCCCGAGGAGAAATTTGTCAGGAACCTCATTAGAAATATTTCGAACGAAGACTCCGCCGCCGTTTGTAGTTTGAAGAATCGCGCCGCCCGTCCCGCATATCCAGCCCGTGTTAGCGTCGTTGAAAAATACCGACAACAAAAACGAGCCTGTGCCCGTATAATGCTGTTCCCAGGTTTCTCCGAGATTGGTTGATTTATAAACGTAAATGGACGCGCACGTCGCATAACAAACCGAATTGAAGATACAAACTGAAGTCAGGTCTTCGATTGTCCCGCTCGTTTTCTGAACCCAACTCGCTCCTCCGTTCGTAGTCTTAATAATCGTTCCGCCGTTTCCGACGGCGATTCCCGTATTCGGATTCACGAAATAAACCGAATTCAGGTCATTGAATGTTTTATCGGCTGTAATCTGCGACCAGTTGTCTCCGGAATTTGTTGTTTTCAAAATTACACCGCCTATGCCTACGGCGGTACCGTTATTGGCGTCACCGAATTTTACCGATTTAAGAGTTGTCGTTACAGGGCTGGTCACATTTGACCAGTTCGCGCCGTAGTTGGTTGATTTCATTATTAAACCGTAATCACCGACGGTTATTGCAGTACCGCCGGTTACTTTAGAGACGGAATTAAGACTGCTTGAATAATTTCCCGGTGTAACCGATATCCAGTTTGTACCGCCGTTTGTCGTGCGGATGATTTTTCTTCCTGAACCGACAGCAGTTACATTGTCGCTGTCGAACAGCGCCAGAGAAATAAGAGCCGCGGCTGTAATCTTTGACTGCGCCACCCAGGTAAGACCTGAATTTGTAGTCTTCAGAACAGTGCCGCTTCCGCCCGAAGTATAACCCGTGCTGCCCGAGAAACAAATAGCATAAAGGCTGTCTCTAACATTCGTGTTTATTCCCGACCAGTTATATCCTCCGTTCGTTGTTTTTCTCACGAGTCCCTCTTCGCCTATCCCTATAGCGTTCAGAGAATCGGAAAAATAAAAATCACTCTGACCGCTGATATTTGAATTTATCAGAACCCAGTTCTGCCCCGAGTTGGTAGTCTTCTTCATCTCTCCGTTGCCGCCCGAAATAAATCCCGTGTTTTGATTGATGAAAAATATCGAGCCCCATATTCTCGTATTTTCGGATACAAACCAACTGCTACCTCCGTTTGTGGTTTTTTTCAGACCGTCAAGATACGTGCACGAAAATCCCGTATTGTCATTTATGAAATACATCTTGCCGTTATAGGAGCGTCCTGCGTGAGTTATCTTTATCCAGTTTACTCCGCAATTCGTAGTCTTGAGTATTGTACTGTCGTTGCCGCTTACGTAACCTGTGTTCACGCTAGGGAAAAACACAGGTCCGAGATTCGCGCCTGTTACTGTCTGCACCGACCAATCATTGCCGGCATTCGTTGTCTTATAGATTCTGCCGAAAGAGCCTGCGGCAAAGCCTGTTGAAGCGTTTACGAAGAAAATTCCGAATATCGGGTAGTTAGGACCGGGATTCACCTGCGTCCACGAATTCCCCGCGTTCGTCGTTTTCAAAATTAAGCCGCTTCCCATTCCTCCGCCGCCGCCGCAAATATATCCCGTGCTTCCGCTCGTAAAGTACACACAGGATAGAAAATCATATATGCCGTTGTGTCCGGTATTAAGCGACGTCCAGGAGAACCCGCCGTCAGTCGTTCTTATACAGGAACCGAACATGCCGACCGCGTAGCCTGTATTCGGGTCCGCGAAGTAAACCGAATTCAGCGTGTTGCCCGTCGGATACGGATTCTGAAAATTCCAAGAACTCTGAGCATAGGAGACCTCGAATGATAACGCAATAATGATAAGAGACAAAAAGATTTTTCTCATTTTATTAATACAAGTTTTTTAGTTTCCGAATAATTGCCTGATTTTAATTGATAGAAATATATTCCCGAAGACAAACGCCCGGCATTGAACGTCACCTCGTAAGTTCCCGGCTGCAGGTTTTCATTAACAAGCGTGGCAATTTCCTTTCCGAGAATATCGTAAACCTTTATCGTTACGATACCATTTCCACTTTTCCATTTTCCATTTTCCGTTACGTCAAACTTAATCTTCGTTACAGGATTAAAGGGATTCGGGTAATTCTGATTTAGTGAAAAAGATTTCGGAATTTCGGTCTTTATCCGAGAAGTAAACGTAAGACCTCCCGAGGTCGTTTTAACAAAAATGCCGTTCGTCCCGGCGAGATACCCGGTATTTGCATCAGTGAAATACGAGCAGTTGTACGAATTCACGGCGAACTCCGGCTGCAGCGCCCACGTTTCACCCGCATCGGTTGATTTAAGAATTGCGCCTCCGCTACCCGCCGCGTATCCAGTAATTGAGTTCGGGAAATATATTGTCCAGAGATGCAGTGTGGTCGGAGTCGTTTTAATAATCCAGTTTGTTCCGCCGTTAGTAGTTTTATAAATTGTTCCGGTATATCCGCACACGAATCCTGTACCCGCGTTAACGAAATCCATACCCATCAGATTCCACGGGATACCCGCTCCCGTGTTCGTCCAGTTCGTTCCGCCGTTCGTAGTCTTAAGAATCATTCCGCCCATTCCCGAAACGTAGCCTGTATTCGGTCCGAAGAACTCGGTCTTCGTAAGCCACTGCGAAGTACCAGAATATTGCAGAGTCCAGTTCAAGCCGCCGTTAGTAGATTTCATTATTTTTCCGCTGTCGCCTATCGCGTAACCTGTGGAGTTATCCGCGAAGAAAACGTCGTTCAAAGGTCGGTATGACGAGCCGGCGTTGATGCTCTGCCAATTAATTCCGCTGTTCGTCGAACGCGCGATGGACAGGTAATCGCCCACGGCGATAACAAACGACGCGTTTGCAAAGAATCCGGTTATTCTTCTGTATGACGGTGTCTGGCTAAGGGAAAAATCCGCGCCCGAATTCGTCGATATAAAAACCCTTCCGCTGTCTCCCGCGGCATAAACAGTGCCCGAGGGACCGACGAATACCTCATTTAATTCGTTCCTCGTGATGTAATTTGATATTTGCGTCCAACTACCGCCGTTATCGGATGAATTAATCATATAACCGATATAACCACCTGCTGTGATTAGTCCTGATTGCGCGGCACAGAGAGAATATATTTCCGAGGGAGGTCCCTGATACACGAAGGACCAGTTAGTTCCGCCGTTCGTCGTTCTGATTATACCGTTCCATCCGCTGGCGAAGGCATTTAAAGCGCTCGTCATAATCACGGAAGAAAGATAATTAGGCGTGCCAGACGTCTGCCCCGTCCAGTTCAAGCCTCCGTTCGTAGTCTTTTTTATTACTCCGTCATTACCTACAATTATTCCCGTATTAACATCATAGAAGTAAACAGATTTGTAATTCTTAAGTGTATCGAAAGACAGGTTCGACCAGTTAAGCCCCGAATCAGTCGTCTTGAGGAACAATCCGTAGTTGCCGCATAAGAAACCAACGGATGAATTCACGAAATACGCGTCCATAAAATCCTTCGTAGTTCCTGAATTAATCGAAACCCAGTTAGCGCCTCCGTTAGAAGTTCTTACAATCTTTCCGACGATTCCCGCCGCGACACCTATGTCAGCGCTTCTGAACGCTATCCCGTAAAAGGAATTTCCGACTCCCGTATTAATCAGCGTGAAAGAATTTCCCCCGTTCGTCGTCTTTAGCACCTGCCCGTTTATGCATCCCACCCAGCCTGTCTGTTCGTTTATGAACGAGATACTCAGAACACCTCCTGAAAAAGTGTAACCGAGACTCCTCCAGGTTGCTCCGTTGTCCGTGGATTTAATAACAAGTTTGTTAGCGAGGCCGTAGGCAGTGTTCGATGAAGTACAATACAATCGATTGACGTTATTGCCCTGAGGAGCGGGATTGAGCCAGAACCATCCTGTCTGCGGTGTCGCCATATTAGTGAAAAGACACAGAACAAAAGCGAGAAAAATAAATTTCTTCATTACCTGAATTTTGTTTTTGAATTTGCAGGGATTACATTTATAAAAAGTATTAATCCATATTGATTACCGGTAACTATAAAATCACCCGTCACGTGACAGGAAATTTTTCTCAAATGAAACTAATCGCGCCGATAAGAAATAATAAATATCCGGGTATTATGATAAAAAAGTTGGAGGAATTTCATCAGACAGTAATATTAATCGTAGACTCCAAATTTATTAAACCCTATACTAAAACTTTATACGAAATATTACAATAAATCAAAAATAAAATAATTTTTACGCAACATCAACGCAAGATTCTCACTTCTTTTTTGAAAACAAACGGCAGCGTTTACTTCAGCAAAACCATTTTTCTTGTCTCGATGATATTATTTCCATACATAAGTCTGTAAAAGAACACGCCGCTGCCGAATCCCGACGCGTCCCAGGTTGCTTCATAAGTGCCCGGCTGAAGTCTTTCATTTACCAGAGTCGCAACTTCCTTTCCGAGCATATCATATATCTTCAGAGTAACATTACTATTTTCACTTTTCCATTTTCCGTTTTCCGCTACGTCAAACCGTATCTTCGTGATGGGATTAAACGGATTTGGATAGTTCTGATAAAGCGATAATGATGCGGGGACTTCCGTTGAAATATTATGAATTCCGATTATATCAGAGATTAACCTCTTCCAGACTGAACTGTATGCTGTACCGATATACAGATAATCATCTTTTACAGTTATGGAAAATACTAAAGGGATTAATCCAAACCCGTCATTCCTGGATACCCAGTTGTTTCCGCTGTCTGATGAAAGAAAAATTCCGTAGTCCGTCGCAGCGATAATACGTCCGCTGACTACCTGAATGTCAAATACATTACGTTCGTACAGTCCGCTGAGGTTCCACGACAATCCGTCGTTTGTCGATTTATAGACGCCACCCGGTGTTGCAGTATAAATGATGCCGCCGTAAATTAATATTTCTGATATTTCAATATTTGTCAAACCGGATACAGTCCAGTTTGCACCGTTGTTTGTAGAACGGTAAATTCCCCTGTCGGAACCGGCATAAACATGGTTGTTACTAAATGCAAGTGACTTCACTCTGCCGTTACAGATACCGGTGGCATACATATTCCATACGTTGCCGTTGTTGGTAGATACCTGAATACCTCCCCACCCGCTACTGATATAGATATTACCATTATTTACGGCAATAGCGGAGTTGTAAAAAGTCGTTGAAATAATCGACCAGTTGTTTCCGTTATCATTCGACCTGTAAAGTGACCCGCTTGACGAATAATAATCATATGCAGCGCTAGCAAACAAATAACTTCCGTTCTGACAGAACTTGCAAAAAAAGCCTTTGTTATTCGTAGTAAACTTCTTCGTCCAGTTAACGCCGTTATCAACAGAAACATATACACTGGATGCATCCCCTCCCGCCAGAATCGTACTTCCCGAAGTAAAGACGCCTCCGATATTCATTGTGTTAAGGCCGAAATTCATTGCTGACCAGTTAGCTCCGTTTCCTGATTTGAAAAAACCCGCTGACGTACCTGCGTATATGCTTGTCCCGTCAGTCGCTAATGAATTTACCGCTGTGTTCTGTTGTATCAATTCTCCTGTCAGCCAGTTAATCCCGTCATTCGTTGATCTGTAAATATATCCGGTGCTTGTTGATCCTGCTAAAATCATAGTGCCACTGAGAACTAACGTTTGAAAATTTAATTCAGACATATTAAGTTGTGTCCAGTTTATACCGTTGTTTGTCGAGGAGTATATTCCGTGATACTTTGCACACGCGAAGAGCAAATTGTTCTTTTTTAAAATTGAGTTTATAGTCAAGCCCGATAATTCGTTAGTAAGAACGGACCAGTTGACACCGTTATTCGTCGAAACAGCGAAACCGTCGAGAGTACCCGCGTAAAGCGTGCTCCCGTAAGCTGATAATGAATATACCGGATTGGTCAATCCGTTATTCACAGACGTCCAGTTTGTTCCGTTATTCGACGTCCGGTATATACCGGCGGAAGTTACCGCGAATAA
Organism: Ignavibacteria bacterium; assembly: GCA_035561235.1. Taxonomy (GTDB): domain Bacteria; phylum Bacteroidota; class Ignavibacteria; order Tepidaquicellales; family Tepidaquicellaceae; genus CAIKZJ01. The sequence continues at coordinate 2,340 of DATMXZ010000282.1, read as the reverse complement.
GAAATCCAAATTTGAGGCAAGTTTTTCAGGCACTACAGTCGAAAGCGAGCCTGCGGTTCTGTTCCAATAATTACCATCATTAGTAGAGAAATAGATTTCGCCCGCATAACCGTCGTTTGAACACGCGAACAAAACATTGTTGAATGAAGTGATTGAGCATATCGATTTTGAGGAAAGCCCGTTTGAACTCTTTACCCAGTTGTTCCCGCCGTTAGACGAGCGGTATATACCGAGATTGGCGCCTACGAATATTTGTCCTCCCTTTATACAGACCGTTTTAATTTCTCCGTTATGAAGACCGTTAACCTGAGTCCACTGGGCAAACAGATATGACTGTAAAAGGAAGCCCGTTATCAATAATGATAAAATCTTTTTCATATTATTTGAGTATTATCATTTTTTTTGTTTCATTAAAATCTCCGGCAGACAGCCTGTAAAAATAAATACCGCTTCCGAATCCCGAAGCGTTCCATTTGACCTCAAACGCCCCCGGCTTCAGCCTTTCATTTACTAACACCGCGATTTCCTTTCCTAAAACATCGTATACTTTCAAAGTTACAGTTTCATTTACGCTTTTCCATTTCCCATTTTCCGCTACGTCAAATCTAATCGTGGTCACCGGATTAAACGGATTGGGATAATTCTGAAACAATGCAAATGACGACGGTAATTCATTCGAAATATTCTGTATTCCAATTACAAAATTATTGTAGTAAAGCGACCATGCGACATCAGACAACTGCTTCAGTTTAGTAACCGAATTCAGATTATTTGTTCCACGGGCTACGAGTTGGCATATTATTATTTTCTGCGTATCGCCCGGATTGACTACAAGATTACCTGCTCCGGTTCCGATACAGTACCTTCTGTCTCCCGGCGGACACGGGAATGTGGTTAATGTATCACCCCCATTACAGTTTTTAACCATTCCCATGTTTTGGTTGCCGTTGTAGCCGTACTCTGTCCATCCGGTATTCGCTTCGGGTTCTCCTGTATAAACCAGACGGACTCTTGTCTTATAAAAAGGATGTACCCAGTGGGAACCGTCTTTTTTTCTTCCCTGAAGATAATAATACGCTTCCTTTGGCAGCGACGGATCCTGTTCGCAGGTAATCCCGCCCGCACCTGTGCCTGTGAAATAAGTAAAAGTGGTCATGTTGAGATTAATAGGATTCGCTCCGTTAATCCTCACGCCTTTCAACATTATTATACCTGCTGCAGGAGGGGTTAATCCGTAACTCGGCGGATATCCATTACCGTCGTAATTATCCGAATTAAGAACATAACCCAGTTCTCTGACAGTATCACACCCTATATAATCATCTCCCGCATCTCCCAAGTCGGGGTCATTAATAATTGCCATATACGTCGAGTCCCATATGTTGTTTCCTTTATTTATAATTTCAAATTTCAGAAAATGCATGTCAGAATATTCCGTTTTATCGTACCCCCACGCGGTCAGATGCATTTCAGCAAAAAGCGGAGCTGTGCCTCCCGAAAATCCTTCACTCTGATTATGTGTGCTTGCAAATCCGTCAGTCATGCAAATGAAAACGGTTTGTTGCGCATTTCTCACTCCGGGTGTGTCAATGCCCTGTTCATAAATACTGTTATTATTTACGTCGTAATACGGCGCGCCGTACGGTACCATTCGAAACCAGTTTGCCCAGTCCGAATTGGACGGTCCGTCTCCTCTTGTAATCTTGTATAATTTAAAATATGAATTGGAATCCGGCGCTCCCCCGTTCATGAAACCCGGTGCGTATTCGCCACTATACGAACAACTCGCCAGTCGTATCGCGTTATTTACTTTCGCACCGATTGTAAGCCCTGTGGTGAAAAATGCGAATCTGTTCGAACCCGCCGGCCACATCAAACCCGGCGTGTTAGAAGTTCGTTTATCCTGATTGAATATGCCCGTGTTCTGAATCCAGGTGTAAAGCCTGTTAGGATTAAACAATACCTGTTTCCGGATTACATCGGGTGAAATTTGTTCGCGTTCAAAATTGATTTTCGGGGTTGAATATATATTCACGACGAAAAAAGAGAGAATAAGAAGAAAACAAAAATTTTTCATTTGTGTTTTAGTTTAGATTTTCGAATTATGTGAACAATCCATTATCAAGAGACTACCATCTTGAATAAGGTTCAGTACATTCCGGTTATTATCGATTTGAGAATATGCAAAGCCGCGAGATTCGAGATAGTGAGTCACTTCTAAACACGGATAAGATAAAGCATCCGCCGAAATCAGCAACCAATTTGATACCAAAAACTTTTTCATAGCCGTTGGTTTAATTCCGGGATAATGGTAAAGGCCTGAAGCATCCCGTTTATTAT
>DATMXZ010000281.1:0-2709 GCA_035561235.1 Ignavibacteria bacterium | reverse complement strand
GTTATAAATATAATCCGATATTAAGAAAACGTAACCATTTTTTAATTTCAAAACCCGCGTGTGAAATTATTATTCATTTTTCCGATTTACATTACATTTTCTTCCCAAATCGGATATTTTTCCGAATGGAATCCGAAAATAAATACGACAACAAGGTAATTCTCGTTGACAAGCCTCTCGACTGGACTTCGGCGAAGGTCATTAACAAACTCAAGAAGGTGTTTAATATCAGAAAAGCGGGTCACTCGGGTACGCTTGACCCAAGAGCCACGGGGCTCCTAATCGTTTGCACTGGAAAGAAGACAAAAATTATTACCGGCATTATAGGAGCCGATAAGGATTACACCGGCACATTCAGAATCGGGGCTACCACGCCCACTTACGACACGGAATCCGCCGAGGAAAATACGGTCGATGCTTCATTGGTGACAGAAGAAATTATAGAATCAGCCCGCAAAAAATTTACCGGGGAAATTCTCCAGACGCCTCCGATTCACTCTGCAATAAAACAGAACGGAAAGCCCGTTTACAAACTTGCAAGAAAAGGAAGAGAAGTCATACTCGAGCCGAGAAAAGTTTTAATAAACGATTTCAAGGTAAAGCAAATATCAATGACAGAAGTCGAGTTTTTTGTATCAGTCTCCAAAGGTACTTACATACGCTCGCTCGCAAATGATTTCGGAAAGGAAATCGGCGTCGGGGCCTATCTGAAAATACTACGACGCACACGCATCGGCAGGTTTGATATCAAATCAATAGATGACAATGTCGAAGAACTTGACGGAATGAAATTCACCGTTCTCGAAGATTTCTGATTTATTTCCTGTCCTTTGCCGTATTGTATTCCTCAATCAGAGTATTTATAAGTTCTTTCACGGATACAATGTCCATCGTTCTGTAAACATTTTCTCCGGCAAACGCGAAACCGTGTTCAAGGTTGCCCGTCGAAGCGTGTAGCAATGCATACGCGATGCAGTACGGCGTTGTTTTATAATCGCAGGTAATTATGCAGTGATAGGGACATCTAAACGGATGCTTGTTTCCCTTTTCGACCTCTTCGAGAAATTTGTTTCTTATCGCCCTTCCGGGCATACCCACAGGACTATTAATAATCATCACGTCTTCCTTCTTTGAGTCGACGTACATCTGCTTGAATTTCAAAGAAGCGTCGCATTCGTGAGTCGCTACGAATCTCGTGCCCATCTGCACACCCGACGCTCCCAGTTCGATGAATTTCTTAATATCATCGCCTGTGTAAATTCCCCCCGCCGCTATAACGGGTATCCGCTTGTCGTGTTTCTTTTCTATAGGCTTCAGAGCTTCAATTACTTCAGGGATAAGTTTTTCGAGCGCGTAATCTGCATTCTCGATATTTTCAGCCTTGAAACCGAGATGTCCGCCGGCAAGAGGTCCTTCCACCACCACGGCATCCGGAGGATAATCATATTTATCGCTCCAAGTTTTCGCGATTATCCCCGCTGCCCTGCCGGAAGAGACTATGGGAACTAGTTTTGTTTTCCTGCTTCCTTTTAAGAACGACGGGAGATCAAGCGGAAGACCCGCGCCTGAAAATATGATGTCAATCTTTTCTTCGATTGCGGTTTTCACAAGGTCGGCGTAATTAGACAACGCCCTCATTATGTTCACGCCGATAATTCCTTTTGTTAGTTCTCTGGCTTTTGCTATTTCGTTTCTTAATGCTCTAAGATTGGACTCGAGCCAGTTTGTATCCCTGTCGGTTTCCATTATACCGATACCCGCCGTTGCTATAATTCCGATACCGCCTTCATTCGCAACCGCTGCGGCAAGACCCGATAAAGAAATCCTGACTCCCATTCCGCCCTGTATTATAGGAATGGACGCTAATAAATCGCCTATCATTAAATCCTTGAAGTGTTTCAATAAACTCTCGTTTTTAATTTTAAAATGCATTCATACATATATGAATGTTCTGTCGTTTAATATAAAGGTGGTTTATATCTCGTTTCAGAGATTCAACGGGGATTAGAAGGCTGCAAAACGCGATAAATGGATTCCGAATTTATACTAAATTATATTATAAATAAGATAGCACATATAATCGTCATTTATTAGTGTAAAAAGATATTCCTACGCGATTCTACCTTGAATTCGCCGGATTTATATCAAAATATACTTCCTATTACTCAGATTTCGAATTTAATAACCTTTCCGGAGTCATCGGCAGTTGTTTCATTCTTATCCCCGACACGATATAAATCGCGTTAGCAATGACCGCTCCCATGTTCACGATTGCGGGCTCTCCGCCGTCAAGAGAAGGCGGCTCTTTATTGACTATGAGTATTGTCTTTATCTCCGGCAGCCAGGAAAATTTCGGTAACGAATAAGTATCGTAATTCACGTCGAGCACTTCCTCGCCCCTGAACATCCTGCAGCGACAACTGACAGGAGCGTTCCGCAGAGTTATTCACGGCGACCGTGCATGAGCCGCAGTAACTCACTCCGCAGCCGTATTTAGTGCCCGTGAGCCCTAGACCGGCTCTCAGCACCCACAGCAGTTTTCTTGAAGGGTCAGTTTCTACCGTGGTGTCTTTTCCGTTTAATCTGATACTAATTCGTTTATTCATAATAGTTCCTATTTTTGAGGTATTATAGTATCATAAAAAAATTACGTGATTTTGAAATTCATTTATAGTTATCGATGTTCACCTTTTTTCCGTACGGCAGCCG
>DATMXZ010000280.1:0-4921 GCA_035561235.1 Ignavibacteria bacterium | reverse complement strand
TACAGGAATTGAGAACATATTTAATTAAATTGAGTATAATAATAAAATCATGATCATGAAAACGAAAATTTTCTATATTACAATTATTATTTCGCTGATTGTTTCTTTTGCTTACGCGCAGGATATAAAATATTCATCGATGTCAACGCGTTTCGCGGGCGAGGGAGCTTGGAAAGACTGGAACATTTCCACGGACAAAGGTTCAGGCTCTTACAGTACAATGTACAGCGGTGATGACGCGTGGAAGCAGTGGAGAGTTTCGACTCCCAACTCCGACGGCACTATAGAGACTGTATTCAGCGGCGATGACGGCTGGAAATACTGGAGGTTCAATATCGGCGGTTACAGCGGTACAATAAGAACCGTTTTTTCCGGGGATGACGCCTGGAAGCAATGGGATGTCAGCGACGGGAAAACCACTCTCAGAGTAAGCACTTTATTTTCGGGAGAAGACGCCTGGAAAGAATGGAATATCACATCCGGCAATAGCAGCATGAAAGTCAATACAAGATTCGGCGGTTCCGGCGCCTGGAAAGACTGGAACATCTCCGATGACATGAGCGCTGTCAGCGCCGAACTAAAAGCAGCCGCGCTTTTCACGTGCATTTATTCGGGAGCGGTAAGAATAAGAAGATAGAGCACATAAGAGAATTTTTTCGGTTATTTTTTGTTATCTAAACTGATGCGAACATTTATTATAATACTGCTGGCGATGTTGTCCGTGAATCTCGTTCATTCTCAGACCCATCCTCCAAAGAATACGGAACACTTCGTGATACAATACGTCATCGGGGAAAATACGGAATACCAGACTCCGTATTACATTCTCCGTTCCGAATCCGAATATCCCAAAATACTAATTGATGCGGGCATACACGGCGATGAAGTGGCGGGAATTTACGCCTGCGACACCGTAATGAAGTACATAAACATATACGAGGGCTCGGTCGGATTCATACCGATGGTTAACATTCAAGCATTCAAACAGAACGTGAGAGGTGTCGGAGTTGATTTGAATCAGGTCTTCCCCGGCGATAAGAACGGAAAGATTTACGAAGAACGGCTCGCATACGAGTTCATGGATTTCGTTAAAGAGTTTAATCCCGATTACGTTATAAACCTGCACGAAGCGTGGACAAAGTTCGACGAGAACCTTTACGGGAAGCAGAAAGACAAGTCATTCGGCCAGACTTTCATAACAAATTCCGAAACTTTCTCGGATTACCTCGTGCGCTCACATCTTAATACGAACAAGTACATCCCGAATCCGGAGTACAAATTCAGGATTCAGTATTTTCCTTTCAAGGCGAATCACTCGATGGATAACATAATTGATAAATTGAAGATACCTTCTTATACCGTAGAGACATTAAGAACGCTGCCGCTCGCCGACAGGATAAAATACCACGAGTTATGCATACTTACTTTCATCGAGGAAAGCGGAGTCAAATTCACGTATTGGAAGTAAAACATTGTTCACGATTTTATAAAAAGAAAATCCCCGGCTAAGCCGGGGATTTTTTTATAACCGTAATCTGATGATTTTACCGCTTAAACGTATACCGATTAAAACTTCAGATACTCGAGACCCTGTTCGAATACAATATCAACGGGAATGCCCGCGTTATTAATCCTGTCGAGGTCTTTCTTCAATTCATCCTTAATGAATCCGTCTTTTTCAATAAGGCTCTTCGCGGCATTATAGTCTCCGTCGCCCTGTATTTTGATAATTTGCTGCGAGGAAGAGATAACAGCGTCTTTCATCTTGTCGAAGTTAACGGAATACGTACCGTCGTCGTTGCGTGTGAATGCTCCCTTATCCTGAAAATAATAGAACCTGACCATGTTTGCCTTGCCGTGAGCGCTCGTCGCTCCGAATCTGCAGGAGCGGAATATTCCCGCGAGGAATGTAACGTAATTATCCATCACTTCGCCTTCTTTCAGTTCGCCCATCTCATACAGTTTCGTTACAAGGTACAAGCCGAGAATGTCCGCCTTACCTTCTTCAAGGGCGGAGTATTGTTCCTTCAAAGCGTCCCTTACGGTACCCGCGCCGGTTATCGTGTTTTTAATTCCGAGTCCGTGCGCGACTTCGTGGAACATCGTATTTTCAAAGAAAGCGTTGAATTTCACATACTTCCTCTGCCCGGGAGTAATAATAAGTTCGGATATCGGAGTCATTATATTATCGAACTTTGCTTTCATTATATTTTTCAGTTGAAGACGTCTCGAACCTTTTTTAATCTGCACTTCCTCATCGTTCGGAAGATTTATCGCGATAGTTTTGCTTCCGGCGTTACAGTCTCCCGCGTAATAAATCGCGTCGTAAGCGTTCAGGTCGGATTCCGAGCCGGGATTTTCCTTTTTATATTTTTCGTCAACAGGAAGTCCATTCTGAAGTTCGGGAAGCAGAGAAGCGAATTTTTCAAGCCTCTTGCTCCATTCGGGGTCTTTAACAAGTATGAACGATTCAAAAGATGTCTTGTATCCGAACAGTTTATCGGTATAATTCTCTATCGGGCCGACAATGAAATCGAGGTTAGATGTTTTCATTTCCATCCAGGCGAAATCGCTCGGCTGGTAATTGTCAGTCAGAAGCGCCTCAGCCCTTAACGTCAGATATTTTTTTAGTCCCGCGTCATCGGCGAGTTCCGACGCGCGCATAAGCAGTTCGGCGATTTTCTTTATCTCCTTTTCGTACGCTTTTGAATAAGGAACGACCTTGTAACCGTCTTTATCTTTAACGATTATCGAATATGCCCCGTTCTTGTTCGGGTCGCTGATTTTCTCGAAATCCGCTTTCGTCATTTCGGCGGGATAAAAATTCGCTCCGGCGGGCTTTTCGCCGAAACCTTTAATGAACGGTTTCTCGTCGTTTAACTGGTCCCACGGACCGTAATTAATCCTGATGAACTCCTTTTCGTATTCATCAGTCAGACCTGACATCAGAGTCTGCCTGTCACCGAAATTCTGTCTCCAGAAAATATCGTCAACAATTCTTGCAGCCTCAATGAACAGAGGAATTATTTTCTGTTCATTGTCACTCAGCCACGATAAATCAGCATTCAGGGTTACTTTTTTGTAACTCTCTACCCTTTCTTTTACGTTTACATTCTGGGAGTACATTGTCTGATAAATGAAAATTAATAAAATTGGCAGTAAAATATATTTATGCATGATAAATTATTCTTTAGTTACTGCAAATTATTTATTCGACTGTAAATATACAATTCAAATGTATGAAGTATAGCCCCGCCACACATCCGGATTTTGAAATTATCCCGCTGTTAATTCAATACACAGAAAATATAATTGAAATATTAAATATTTTTATTCATTTTCGTGTACATTTACCTTAACCTAAAAACTACAACATGAGGAAAAGAATTGTTACTGCTATTCTTTTATTGTTCCTGTCCGCATCCGCGTATTCCCAGAGCGGTATAAGAGCGGTTGACTACAACACGCTTTCAACAGGCAGAGGCGGAACGGAAATCGGTTTCTTTGACAGTCCGTCGTTGATGATTACGAATCCCGCGGGTATGTCTTTCATAAAGAAACCTGTACTCAATGCTAACACAATATTCATGGTCCCGATTCCGCATTTCAAGAATTACTCGAAGGACGCAACCGGAAAGACAACAACGAATATTTATAATGATTACGAGGGAGAAAAGGTTTTGTACGCACTGCCAAGTTTGTCTTACGTTCATAATTTCGAAAACAGCAATCTGACTCTCGGCGCAGGCGTATTCACTACAGGAGGCATGGGCACGGATTATAAATTAAAGCATCAGTTGCTGTCCCCGACGGCGGATAACCAGAAATACCGTTCAAGATTCGCGATTGTCGAAAGCGCGATTTCCGCCGCGTATCTTATTACTCCGAAACTTTCAATCGGCGCAACGGGTGAATTCGTTTATTCAACGCTCGAAATAGTTCAGCCGTTCAGTCTTCCCCCTTCTTTGCTTAAAGGTACTTTAATAACGACATCAGGACCGACGACTTTCGGAAACTACTTTTCGGCGCCGCGTCCCGCAGGTCTCGGTTACTCTGAAATGACCGCGGCGGCGGAAATGACAGGGCTCAAGTCATATACATTCGGCGGGAAATTCGGTATCGCTTATAAATACAGCGAGAGATTCTCTATAGGAGCGAACTACTGCCTTTCGATTCCTTTGAACTTCAAAAGCGGAACGGCATCATTGGACATGTCTTCACAGTTCAGCGAGGCGTCAGGAATAGCGGCGATGAATCTTGTCAACATTTATCATATTTCGATAGATTCGGCAGCGAAACTTGTTTCCGCTTTGTTCTCAGCAAACGGAATTCATCCTTATGAAGGATTCACTGCAACCTACGATGTTGAAAACGAGTTCAAGACTCCGCAGTCCGCGGGTTTCGGTTTAATGTATTCACCCATTCCGCGCCTGAGATTCGGATTCGATTTTGAATGGCTTAACTGGTCAAAGGCATTTGAAAACATGAAACTCACGCTCAAGAACGGCAACAACAACAACGTGAATAAGATGATTGGAAGCGGCGGAATCAATCAGGGCGACCTCATTGTCGAGTTTCCTCTTAAATGGAAAGACGCAGTCATTCTGAAATTCGGAGGCGAATACGATTTCAGTGAAGTGTTCACTTTGAGAGCGGGATACGCTTACACGACAAATCCTATCCCTCCGGAAACAATAATTCCGATAATGCCGGCGGTGCTCGAACACCACGTAATGGCGGGATTCAGTTATAACCTTCTCGCGAAACTGAAACTGCACATGGGTCTCGAATACGGTTTCAACAATACCGTCACAGGCTCAAGCATACATCAAGTCGCGACCGAATACAACAACAGTGAAAGCAGCCTGAAAAATCTTCTTGGGCATATTTCGCTGACGTATAATTTTAAATAAAATATAGT
>DATMXZ010000279.1:0-2937 GCA_035561235.1 Ignavibacteria bacterium | reverse complement strand
TAATACAGTTGTATTATATTAGAGTCAAACAATAATACATAAAAACAGGAGGTATAAAATGGAAGGCACGAATAAAACTGCGAGGCAGAGAACCTCGAAAGCAAGTTCCGGAAAAATCCCCGAAATCCTCACAGCCGGTGTCGATTTCGGTTATGCCGGAGGAAGTTCGCGGCCGATACTTTACAAATCCGGGGCGGAGAAACTTCTGGCTTATCTTAAATTAAGCCTTGAATCGCTTCAATGCGTGAACGGTGTAACCGACATCGATAAGAATTTCGTTGATTACACTTACAAATGCATACTGCAAAACAGCAGCGGAATAATCACAGGCATCAGTGAAGGAAGTTCTAACAGTTGCGAAGAAATTTTCCGTGAATCCTACGAGGTCAGGGACGTTAACAAGTTGACGAGAGAAGAATACAGGAAGAAACTTTCTGACGGTAACGGGAAATGGAAGAAGCAGGACGGGAGATGGTTATGGATGGAAAAAGTCACTTCAGTAAACGTAATCGGTATGAAGAATTTCATTCAAAAGACCGCTCAGAAGCGGGCTTTCGTGGGAGCGGTTCTCATGTCCGCGGGGCTTGCCGATGTTTTCAGACAACTTTAAAAATAATCGCCATGTCAGTCTCAAAACACATTCGAATCAAATCCGCGGGTACGGGAAAAAAGAAGGGCAGGCTGAAAAAAATTCCCGGATTCGACAACTATCTCGCGGACACGAAGGGCAGAATATACGTAATCGGCAAATTCGGACGTCTAAGACAATTGACGCAGTTTCTTGTCCCGAATTCAAGGTATCTGCGTGTTTACCTGACGCAGGGCTCCTACAAGAAGAACCTTTACGTGCACAATCTGGTCATATCGGCATTCCGCAGGTACAATCCCGAAAGGATAATTGTAAAGCACAAAGACGACAACAGCCTAAACAATTCCTTAAGCAATCTCAGGCTGAAAGAAAGGACCGAATACGATGCCGGAGAAAACCTTGAAAAATTCCGCATAGAGAATCTAGAGGAAAATTTCAGGCAGAAGTTAGGATACAATACGGGAGCGCGGTTATGGAAAAAATATTTGAAGTTAAAAAGTCAGGGAACGCCGAAGACCGTAATAAACTGGCTTTCGGTTGTTTTGAAGAATTTATGATCAGCCGCTCAAGGGCAGCGTGAAACTGAAAACGCTGCCTTTTTTATATACGCTTTCGAAAGATATTTTACCTCCGTGTTTCTCGACCATTTCCTTGCAGAGAATTAGTCCCAGACCCGTTCCTTCTTCATCCAGCGTTCCTATTGTCGTGAAGTGAGTGTCGATTGAAAAGAGTTTTTCCTTGTTCTCGTCCTTAATTCCCCTGCCGAAGTCCCTTACGCTTATCCTGATAAAATTATTTTCAGGTTCAGCGAAAACTTCGACTTTAGTTCGAGGGAAAGAAAACTTTATAGCGTTGACGACAAGATTCTGAAAAATCGAGTCAAACATCTTTCTGTCGGCATACACCGAAAAATTCTCATCTATATCCGGAACAATCTCGATTTCCTTTTTCAGTGCGTTGGGTTTGAGCAGGTCAAGGCTGTGTCTGACAGCGCGGTTGAGATTGAATTTCTCCGGAGTGTAATCAATCTTGCCCGTTTTTATTCTCGACCACTGAAGCAGGTTGTTTGTAAGGGAATGCATTTTCTTGGAAGACTGGAAAATATATCCGATGTATTCCTTAACTTCGTCGATTGTGAGATCGCTGAAATTATCGTTCAGCAGGCTTGAGAATCCAAGCAGCCCCTGAAGCGGATTTCTGAGGTCGTGGGCGACGATTGAGAAGAACCTGTCCTTGCTCGCGTTGAGTTCTTTTAATTCATTTGAATACTGCTTAAGTTTTTCCTCAGATTCCATTCTGGAAGTAATGTCTCTGAATGTCGATATGAAACTCGTGGTGTTTCCTTCGTTGTTTATTATAGGGCTTGAATTAAATTCCGCAATGAAAGTCGTTCCGTCATCCCTCATCATCCTGTAAACGTTTCCCTTTGTCTGGACTTTATTACCGACAATTACCTTGATGCTTTCCCTGACTTTGTCCTTGTCGTCTCCGTCAAACCATTTGAAACAGGGTTGTCCTAGCGCATCGGAAATATCCTTGACCCTGAGTAGTTCGAGTGCGACCGGAGATATATATTCTATCATGCCGTATTCGTTCGTTATCGCGATTGCATCGGGTGTAGCCTTGATAAGTTCTTCATAAACTTCGACCGTCTTCTTAAGTTCGTTGAGTATGTTCATTCTGTCGGTTATGTTTATGCCGGTAAAAATAACTCCGAATATTTCATTGTTCTGGTTGAATGCGGGGGTGTAAATGAAATTAACCCATATTACTTTTCCGTCTATCGTGAATTTCCTCTCAATCGACGCGGGCACGTTGTTTAAAGCGCTTTCGTAATTTTTCAAGAACGACTCGCTTAGATTGTCGGGAATGATTGATTTAAGATTCAAGCCCGCGGAAAGATCCACGTCTGTTAATTTTTTTATGTAGAATGAAGCCGATTTGTTGAACAGAAGTATATTCGTATCTTTGTCGAGCAGAATGAACGACTGAATATCGCTCTCAATAAGCGCGTTGAGGTTTGCCTGGTAACGGAGAAGGTCATCTTTGATTTTCTTATTGACGTCAAGTTCCGTTTGAATCTCATTAAGTTTGACTTTATTTACATTTTCCCTGCTGGTAATCTCCTGCCTGAAGTATTTTCTCAACAGCAGGTAAATAAAGACCGATGAAACCGCAATGAATATGAATCCCTTAATAATTGAATAGAATACGTATGTGCCGAAATCAGGTACTACAGAGGTTAATACCTTATCCGACAGGAATATGTATATTATTCCCGCGATGAAATAGAAAACGATTATCTTTATTGATGATTTTCGCCCCAAATGCTCTTATTAGTATATAAA
>DATMXZ010000278.1:0-7009 GCA_035561235.1 Ignavibacteria bacterium | reverse complement strand
TAACTTTATTTTTTATTTTATATTAGAACACCTTTAAACTTAATCGAATGCTATGAACAATAATTTACATTTTCAGGACAGCGGAACTGGCTTCGCGCCTCCTCCTCCGCCTCCTCCTCCCCCTCCTATGGGCGGCAGTCCGGTTTCTTCCGGCAAGGCAAGCAGCAACGCGATTTGGGCGCTCGTGCTCGGGATTTTGTCGTGGGTAGCGTGCGGAATTTTCTCTGCCATTCCCGCATGGATTATCGGTAAAAAGGAAGTGAATGCGATTAATGCGGGACAGTCCGATCCTGCGGGCAAAACCATGGCGCAAGTGGGTATGTGGCTCGGTATTATACAGGTTATTCTCGGAATTCTCGGGATAATAGTCGTAGTGATATTGCTCGCGCTTGGAGTGCTTGGAAGCGCAATTAACAGTTGATAAAAATGATTTTTAAAACGGCTGCCGGTTTTTCAGGCAGCCTTTTTTTATATGGAAATAAAATTCACGAAATATAATCCTGAAGAAGACTGCGTCATCCCCTCGTACGCGACCGACGGCTCGGCGGGTATGGATCTCTCTTCATCGTCAAAAGATTTGATTACCGTAAAGCCGGGTGAAGCAGAACTCGTTCCCACGAATCTTCTCATAGAGATACCGAAAGGATACGAAGGTCAGGTAAGACCAAGAAGCGGACTCGCTCTGAAACACGGCATAACTGTTCTGAATTCGCCGGGCACGATAGATTCGGATTACAGGGGCGAAGTTAAGGTTCTTCTCGTTAATCACGGAACGAAAGATTTTCCCGTGAATTTCGGTGACAGAATTGCGCAGTTGATTATTTCGAAATATGAGAAAGCGGTCTTGAAATTCTCTGACAACATAACAGACACCGAAAGAGGCAGCGGAGGATATGGCAGCACGGGGAAATAAGAAGAAACGCCGTCCTCAGGATTTCGAAACTCCCGTCTTAACAGATGTGTTTACGGATGCGGAAAATATTCTGTCATCATCTTCACCGAAAGGCAGATTGTATCTTGTCTCCACACCTATCGGCGATTATTCCGACATTACAATAAGAGCGCTGAACGCGCTTAGCAGTTCCGATTACTTAATCTGCGAGGACACGAAAATAACATCGCGGCTGCTGAGGTTCTTCGATATAAAAAAAGAACTGCGGGTGCTCGATGAGCATAACGAGAATGAAACCGCGGGCGAATACATAAAGGACTTGCTCGGCGGAAAAACAGTTTCCCTCGTTTCCGATTGCGGCACACCCGTCTTCGCCGATCCGGGTCTGAAACTCGTCCGCCTCTGTATTGATTACAAAATCCCGTTCGAGTTCGTTCACGGAGCCAATTCGGTAATATCAGCCGTCGTACTTTCAGGATTTGACATAAGCCGCTTTTATTTCTACGGATTCCTGTCACCGAAAAAGGAAGTTCGTTCACTCGAACTTAGTTCGCTTTCGGCATTGAATCATCCTGTTATTTTGATGGATACTCCGTACAGAATGATGACACTCATAAACGACATCAAAGATAAAATGCCCGAACGTGAAATTTTCATCGCGCTCAATCTCTCAACTGAAAACGAATTGCACTTTCGCGGAACACCTTCCGAAGTCGGAAAAAATTTGTTTGAACATTTCGGCGATTCAAAACCAAAAGCGGAATTCGTTCTTGTCATCAAGAATGCCTGATTCTTTCCGCATCAAATTTTCTAAAAAGCAAAACACGCTTTAAACCGTTTAAACACAGTATTTTTCCCGCAAAATGAATTGAAAAATGGGTTCTATATGCATATTTTTGTTTATGACTTCATATAAATCCTCAGGCGTAAATATTCAAAAAGCAGATGCATTTTTAGACAGAATTAAACCGTTGTTAAGAACCACTTTCAGCAAAAATGTTCTGTCGGGCATCGGAAATTTCGGCGCGTTTTACGAATTAAACGTTAAAAACACGCGCAATCCTGTCTTCGTGGCGAGCACGGACGGTGTAGGGACAAAAGTGAAAATTGCCGCGATGCTCGGGAAGTACGATACGGTAGGAGAAGATTTGATTAACCACTGCGTGAACGATATCGCGGTGTGCGGAGCAGTTCCCCTCTTCTTCCTCGATTATTACGCGACGGGTAAACTTCACGTTGAAAATTCCGTGAACATAGTCAGGGGTCTCGTTAGAGGATGCAGGAACAATTCAATGTCACTCATAGGAGGCGAAACCGCGGAAATGCCGGGAGTTTACGGCGCAAGCGACTTCGACCTCGCGGGAACCATCGTCGGAGTCGTTGATAAGAAAAAAATAGTGAATCACGCGAATGTTAAACGTGGAGACGTACTCATCGGTTTCGAATCGAACGGGCTTCATACTAACGGCTACTCGCTCGTGAGAAAAATATTCCGGCATAAGGATTATAAACTTCGCTTTAGAGGTCTGAGAGGCACGCTCGGCGCGGAACTTCTCAGAGTCCACAGGTCATACCTGAACATCATACAGGATTCATTGAAGCACTTTAAAGTAAAATCAATATCTCACATAACAGGCGGAGGGATAATCGGAAACACGAAACGCGTCGTTCCGAAAGGAATGGAAATTATTATCGACTGGGATTCCTGGAAACGCCCCGCATTGTTTGGCGTTATAAAGCAAAAAGGTGACGTCCCCGAAAACGATATGCGGAAGACTTTCAATCTCGGCATCGGCCTCGTTGTAATAATCGCGAAAGCGGAGGCGGATAAATTCACGGCTTACTGGAAAAAGCGCAAAGAAAGAACACACGTAATAGGCTACATAAAATAATTCACAAGTCAATAACTTAAATTCAGGAGTTTTATGATTAAAAGACACAGCATCAAACCGGAAGAAGTTCAGGATGTACTGAGGAAAAGAATGCTTGTTGACGGATTCGACATGACGCTGGACCTGAAAGAATCGAAAGACGGATATCTCTTCGATTCTAAACGGGGCAAAAGAATGCTCGATTTCTTTACATTCGTCGCCTCGAGTCCGCTCGGCATGAACCATCCTAAACTAAATGACGAGAAGTTCATAATGGAAATCGGCAGGATTGCGCTTAACAAACCGTCCCTGTCCGACATCTACGCGAAAGAACAGGCGGAATTCGTCGAAACCTTTTTCAATATCGCTGTACCTTCGTATTTCAAGTATTCGTTCTACATAGAGGGAGGAGCGCTCGCAGTCGAGAATACGATTAAAGCGGCTATCGACTGGAAAGTGCAGAAGAATTTTCAAAAAGGATACAAGGAAGAAAAAGGAAAAAAGATTATTCATTTCAAGGAAGCGTTTCACGGACGCTCGGGTTACACGCTGTCATTGACGAACACTGACCCTGTCAAGATTTACTATTTCCCGAAATTCGACTGGCCTAGAGTTACGAACCCTAAAATTACCTTCCCGCTCAATGAAGAGAATTTGAAGAAAGTAATCGAACTCGAAAAACAGTCTCTCGATGAAATAAAACAGGCCATACACGATAACAAGGACGACATAGCAGGACTCATTATCGAAGCGGTTCAGGGCGAAGGCGGAGACAATCATTTCAGGAAAGAGTATTTCATGCAGTTGAGACAGATTTGCAACGAGAATGATATAATGTTCATAATCGACGAAGTCCAGACCGGCATCGCGATGACGGGTAAATGGTGGGCGCACGAACATTTCATCAAGCCCGACCTTATTTCTTTCGGAAAGAAAACTCAGGTATGCGGCATTCTTTCTACCGACAGGATAGATGAGGTTGAAGAGAACGTATTCAGAAAGCCGAGCAGAATCAATTCAACCTGGGGCGGCAACATCGTAGATATGTTCCGCTTCAAAAGAATACTCGAAATTATCGAGGAAGAAAATCTCGTGAAGAACGCCGAAACCACGGGTAAATATCTGCAGGACAAGATACACGAACTCGAGAACAAATATCCCGGAAAAGTAAGCAACGGAAGAGGACTCGGATTATTCTGCGCTTTCGACGTCAAGGACACCGATATGAGAAACGCAATCGTCAAGAACGCTGTCGACGAAGGAATGCTTATACTCGGCTGTGGTCCGAAATCAATAAGATTCAGACCTCCGCTTACTGTAACTCCCGATAAGATTGACGAAGGAATGAATATTCTGGATAAACTAATTAGTAAATTATAAAAGTCGTTTAGAATAACTATATTATCCCTGAAACTTTGTTTCAGGGATTTTTTTTATGCCAAAAAAAGAATTAAAAGAAATATTTATCACCTATCTGAAAGATAACGGACACAGGATTACGAACGAGAGAATTCTTATTCTCGATTCCGCCCTTTCGATGGAAAACCATTTCGACGCCGATGAACTTTACTCAAAAATGAGAAGCGATTTCATACGCGTATCGCGGGCGACCGTGTATAACACGCTTGAACTTATGAACAACTGCAAGATTTTGACGAAGCATAATTTCAAAGGCGACCGCGCGAGGTACGAAACTAAACACGGACGGAAAAACCACTATCATATTATCTGCCTTAGTTGCAATAAAATACTCGAGTTTGAAAACCAGTCTATCGAGAAGACTCTTCTGAAAGTATGCAGGAATAAGAATCTCAAACTTACCGATTATTCCATACAGGTATTTGCCGCCTGCGAGAGCGCGGATAACTGCACTTTAACGAACCAACCCTGTAAAATACAGTAATTTGACTTGTTTTTGGGGATTATCTTATTTAGATTTAGTCTAAATAAAATAAGATGACCGTTGCTGATTTAAATTTCGGGCAGACTGCCGTTATAAAAAATATAGACTTGAAACACCCTTCTTCCTGCAGGGTGATTGAGTACGGCTTTACACCCGGGCAGGAACTTCAGGTCGTCAACAAATCTATTTTTAATGATCCCCTTTCCGTTTCGCTTCGCGGCGCTTTGATTGCAATTCGAAAGAACGATGCAAAATGTATCGAGGTAATTATTCCAAATGAACTCTGATACGGTCACAGAAAGAAAAAAATTAATCACGCTCGTTGGACCTCCGAATTCGGGTAAGACCACACTGTTCAATCTTCTCAGCGGAAAAAAACATAAAACCGTAAACTATCCGGGAGCGACTATTGAATACAGCGTGTCGGGATTTCTCGAGCAATACGGCATCAGCGCGTATCTTATGGACTCTCCGGGAATCGTAAGCCTTATTCCCGTATCACCCGACGAAAAAGTTACGATTGACAGTTTGTACACGCATCCCGATTACGGAAAGCCCGACCTCGTTATAGTAACGGTTGATACGTCTCAATTTTCAAGACACCTTCTTCTTGCAAAGCAGATAATCGATTCGGGTTTTAATACTGTTGTCGTTCTTACTATGAACGATTTGCTCGAAGAAAAGAATTTTACGATTGATGATAAAGAACTGAGCCGCAGTCTCGGCTGCAATGTTATTAAATTTGACCCGAGAAACCCGGACGGTGTTGACACGCTTATAAATTTGCTGAAGCATGAACTGAACACAGGGCAACTAAAAACACAGAAAAGAAAAAACCATACTGAAGAAGACGTCCTTTGTATATACAGGGAAATTGAGGAACTTGAAAAAAAAGTTCTCCGTGACTTGAACAACAGTTCCGATAATAATCCGCATATTGCGAAAGCGAACAGTGAACTTGTAATCGCGGGACGAGGAGCAGGGATAAAGATTCCCGACAGCCTCACGCTTAAAATCGACAGCGTTCTGCTTCATAAGTTCTGGGGCATATTCATTTTCATATTGATAATGGCTCTGATGTTCGCTTCCATATTCTGGATAGCGTCCCCTGCTATGGATTTAATAGACACGGGAATACATAATTTTGAAAATTTCGTGAACGAAGGGCTTGGCGACAACTGGTTTTCGGATTTGCTGTCAAAGGGAATTATCGGAGGTCTTGGAGTCGTTCTCGTGTTTCTGCCGCAGATTGTGATTCTGTTCTTTGTTCTCGGCATACTCGAAGATTCGGGCTACCTCGCGCGCGGCGCTATGATTATTGACAAGCCGTTGTCTCTACTCGGTCTTAACGGAAGGTCATTCGTTCCTATGCTTTCGGGTTTCGCCTGCGCAATTCCCGCAATAATGGCGGCGCGTACTATTCAGAACAAGCGTGAAAGAATTTTAACGATTTTTATAATTCCCCTGATGAGTTGCAGCGCAAGACTCCCTGTTTACGGACTCCTGCTGGCTTTTCTGTTTCCCGGAAAGTATTTTCTGAGCGGACTGATACTCGCATTGATTTATGTCGTCGGCGTAATCGTTTCTTTAATCGTGTCGGGAATTATAAACCGGTATAAGAAAACATTTCTGAATTTCGAAGATAATTCTTCGTTTATTATGGAACTCCCGGTTTACAGGGTGCCTAAAGTATCGAATGTGCTGAAGAACACTTATTCGAACGCGGTTCAGTATCTCCAAAAGGCGGGTCCCACGATTGTTATATTTTCTTTGATACTATGGTTCCTTACAAATTTTCCCGCTGATGTGAAGACAAATCCGGATGACGTTTCAAACAGCGATACGGTCGCTGTTCAACTTTCTGAATCAGAGAGAATATCGAATTCATATGCGGCCGACATCGGCAAGGTTATGGAACCTGTAATGCGCCCGCTTGGACTCGACTGGCGCGTCGGAGTTTCGCTTATAGCGACATTTGCTGCCCGTGAAGTATTCGTGAGTTCGCTTGCATTGATGTTCAAGGTGACCGAATCCGACGAGAATATGAGCCGGTCGCTAATTCATGAGATGAAAAACGCGAAGATAAACGGTACCGGGCAAAATCTCTTCACGACAGCAACAGCGGCAGGACTGATTGTTTTCTTCATGCTTGCTCTTCAATGCATCTCTACTATCGCGATTACGAAAAAAGAAACCGGCGGTTGGAGAATTCCTGTTCTTCAGATAATAATCTATACCGGTTCCGCTTACCTCCTCACTTTCCTTACCGTCAACGGTCTGAGATTCTTCGGGATAAACTAATCCACTATCAATTAATAATTAGTAATTAATAATTAGTAATTA
>DATMXZ010000277.1:0-3250 GCA_035561235.1 Ignavibacteria bacterium | reverse complement strand
AGTTTGGACAGAAAATTACTATACGAAGGCAAAGCAAAGAGGATATACGCGATTCCGGATAAGCCCGGAATGTACATTCAGGAATTCAAGGATGACGCCACCGCGTTCAACGGACTCAAGAAAGAGCAAATCAAGAACAAGGGCGTGCTCAACGCTTCCATATCAACAACGATTTTCAGATATTTAATGCAACACGGCATCCCGACGCATTTTGTCGAAAAACTTTCTGACACCGAAATGCTTGTGAAGAAAGTTAAAATCGTGCAGGTCGAGGTTGTATGCAGGAACATCGCGGCAGGAAGCCTGGTAAAAAGGTACGGTTTCAAGGAAGGAACAATGATGAAGCAGCCGATTGTTGAATATTATTTTAAATCGGACGAACTTGGCGACCCTTTGTTTACTGAAGAGCACGTGTTCGCGCTGGAACTAGCGACCGCGGACGAGATGAAATTAATTAAGGAACTCACGCTGAAAATAAACGGACTTCTGCTGAAATTCTTTTCCGAAAGGAAATTAAAACTTGTTGACTTCAAACTCGAATTCGGGAGAGACGATAACGGAAATATTATTCTCGCGGACGAGATTTCCCCTGATACCTGCAGGCTCTGGGATTCTGAAACGAACAAAAAACTTGACAAAGACAGGTTCCGCTTCGACCTCGGCGGAGTAGAAGAGGCTTACGAGGAAATTAACAAACGCTTGTCCTGATTTCATAAATTAAGTAAATCTGAATTGTTTAAGGTTACAAATTACGGCAAGGACGTAGTATTAAAGGTTTTATTCATAACACTGGCAATAGACGCCGCGGCATTCATCGTGAACATCGCCTGGCTTAAACTGTTATTGTTTTCCATTTCGCTTTTTTTACTCGTTATCACGCTTTATTTTTTCAGGGACCCTGAGCGTAAACTCCCCGCAGGCATTACGCCGGACACAGTAATATCGCCCGCGGACGGCAAGGTCGTATTAATCGAAAAAGTAAAAAACGGATATCCTGAATTCTTTAGCGGAGAAGAATTGACGCAGGTCAGCATATTTTTATCACCTCTCAACGTTCACGTGAACTGTTATCCGGTTAGCGGGACGCTGAAATATTTCAACTACATAAAGGGAGATTACGTTGTCGCGTTCGACAATAAGTCATCCGACAGGAATGAGAGAAGTGAAATCGGCATAGAGACAAAGAAAGGCAGAAAAATAATTTTCAAGCAGATAGCCGGTTTCGTCGCGCGTAGGATTGTCTGTGACCTGAGACTGAATTCGAACGTGAAAGCGGGGGAAAAATTCGGAATGATTAAGTTCGGTTCGAGGGTCGATATTCTCGTCCCGACCGATACCGAAATAAAGGTTAAACTGAAAGACAAAGTGACGGCGGGCGTAACCGAAATAGCGAAGTTGAGATGACAATTTCGAAGAAATTCATACCGAGCCTATTCACGATACTGAACGCGTTTTGCGGCTTCATGTCTGTCATATATTCTTCGCATTCGGAATACAATCAGGCCATATTCTTTATATTTTATGCCGCTATATTTGACGTGCTTGACGGAATGGTGGCGAGGATACTCCACACATCGTCTGATTTCGGAGTCGAACTGGATTCTCTGTCTGACGTAGTTTCTTTCGGATTCGCTCCGTCGTTCCTGATTTACAATTTCTTTTTCAAGGATTACGATGAACTCGGAATATTCGTCTCATCTATGGTTCTCGCTTTTTCGGCAATCAGGCTTGCAAGGTTCAACATAAGTCTGACGGGATATTCGAAGGAGGTTTTTTACGGGATTCCTGTTCCGATGTCGGCTCTTGTATTATGTTCGTACGTAATGTTTTATCACAACATAATTTTCTCGAAACAGGTAAGCGAGGTAATGATATTCGCATTGACTATAATGGTTTCTATAATGATGGTAAGCAAGTTCCGTTTTCCCGCGCTGCCGTCTTTCAACAAGCAGGGTTTGAAAGCGAATCCTGTTTATTTCGCTCTGCTGCTGGCAGGCGGAATACTCATTATCGTGACAAAAGGTTACGCGATTTTTCCCATTACAATCGGCTACATTTTATACGGAATCGTGAACGCTTTCATCCCTGTTAAACAGAAAACAAAAGTCAGGCACTGAGTATATTTTTCAACGCTTCAATCAATTTCGTAACATCCTCGTCTATATTGAACCGTCCTGAGGATATCCTTATCGAAGAAAGCGCCAGTCTCTCATCCATTCCTGTTTCAAGCAGCACTCTTGAAGGTTTTAATGAACCCGAAGAACAGGCGGAGCCGCCCGATACTGAAATTCCTGAAAGGTCGAGTTTTACAGGCAGCAGCCCTATTGGCACTTTGAGTCTGTCAGGATTGAAAGTAACGTTAAGTATGTTCGGCAGAGAATTCTTCTCGTCAGAATTAAAAATGACATCCCCGCCGAATGACGCTTTGAGTTCATTTCTGACGTTTGCATTTACGCGTTTATAATGTTTGATGTCATCATTCATCGATGATTCAAGAATTTCAACAGCCTTGCTTAAGCCCGCGATGCCCGGGACGTTTTCCGTTCCCCCGCGCATGTCGCGCTCCTGACCTCCGCCGTGAAGGTACTTGTCGATTCTCACATTCTCATCCTTGAAGAGAATTCCGACGCCCTTCGGACCGTAAAACTTATGCGCTGACATTGTCATGAAATCGAGTCCGAGTTCTTTAGGCTTTACCTCTGTCTTTCCCACGCTCTGAACGGTATCGCTGTGGAACCTGACGCCGTGTTTCCTGCAGATACTGCTGATTGCTTTAACGTCATTAACCGAGCCGAGTTCGTTATTCGCGTGCATTATTGAAACGAGAAGCGTTTCGGGCGCAATGAGTCTCTCGATTTCGCCGGGATGAATTATGCCCGATTTATCCGGAGCCGCGAATGAAACTCTGTATCCGAAATTTTTCAGGTAAATGAAAGAATCAATAACCGCGGGATGCTCGACGGATGAAGTAATTATGTGGTTTTTCGATTTGTCAGGATTTGAGAAAGCCAGTCCTTTTATAGCGAAATTATTTGCCTCTGTCCCTCCGCTCGTAAAAAAAACTTCTTTAGGCTTAACTCCGAGAAACGAAGCGATTAATTCACGCGCGTCCTCGACGATAACCTTAAGCAATTTGCCTTCTTTGTGTATTGATGAAGGATTTCCGTAATAATCAGCGAAGTACGGCATCATTGCGTCCAGCACACGGGAATCAAGTTTTGTGGATGCCGCGTTGTCAAAATAAACATTC
>DATMXZ010000276.1:0-16395 GCA_035561235.1 Ignavibacteria bacterium | reverse complement strand
ATTTTATAATAAGGCTGAAAATGCTGGGGTTCACTGAGTATGAAGCGAAAATTTTCGTCGCGCTTTATCAGGGGCACCAGATGTCGGCATCCGAAATCGCGGATTCCGCCGACGTCAGGCGGACGGACGTGTATCCGGTTTTAAAGTCATTCGTCGAAAAAGGTTACTGCAATGAGATTGACACTAATACGATTCTTAAATACGAAATGATTGACCCCGACGTGGTTCTCGATAAGATTCTTATGAACATAAAAGAGGAGAAGGCGAAACAGGAAAAGAATTTCAACGAGGTGTTTTCAAACCTCAAGCCGTTCTATCGCTCGAAATCCGAAGAAAGCAAGACGTCACGCATTGAACTGATTCGGGGCTACAACCAGCACAGAGAAGCAAAGTTCGTTGATTTGCTTAAAAACGCCAGGAAGGAAATTCTCTTCATGGTCAGGCTTGAAATGTACATTTCTGAAGAGGTTGATGAAACAGCGACTAATTTCATTAAGAACGGCGGTATTATTAAATCTGTATATGAAGTAAACGGAACGTTCAAGGTTCGACGAAACGAAAAATGGACCGAGATTCCGACGTCTCAGTTAATCGAGGTTTTTAAAAAATTCGAAGACTACGGCGAACAGGTCAGGCTGAGTAAGAGAAAAATTCCCAACTTTACAATTTTCGACCGCGAAGTCGTATTTATGAACATCGTTGATAAAACCGTTCCGAGATACAATGAAGCCGATATCATTATTAAAAATAAAGATTATGCCGAAAGTATGGCGGATGTATTTGACAACGTATGGGAACGCGCATTCACAACAGAACAGTACAAAAAAGGTGACTATAAATATTAAATATTATATAATTGTATTACATTGAAATATGATATTTCTTAATATTACAAAATATTCGATTTGCCGTTTCATCCGGAACACGAAAACTAAACCACGGTAGGTCAGGGGGAAGTTATGAGACATACTTTAACAGTATTGATTTTTATCATTTTTATTTCCGGCGCCGCCGGACATGACAAGACCGGCATCACAAAAGTAAAAATGCTGAATGCCGCAGAGTGGGTCGCTGTCGGCTATGACGGCTTGTTCCTTAAAACCACTAACGCGGGAACAAACTGGGAATCAAGAACTATCGCCGACGGTGTGTATAATTTGTGGGACGTTGCATTCTTCAACTCAAACACCGGCATCGTCGCTGGCGTTTCAGACGGATACGAAACTTATATGGGCAGAACGACCGACGGAGGAAATACCTGGACTCGCCTGTCTTTCGCTTCAACCATGTGGGTTACTCCTATGTCGTTCGCAAACGATAGAGTCGGGTTTCTGTACGGGTTCGGATCGGGTATGAGTTCATCAATCTATAAAACAACAAACGGGGGACTGGATTGGTTCAAAACGAATTCATACCTGATGCC
Source organism: Ignavibacteria bacterium (assembly GCA_035561235.1). Classification (GTDB taxonomy): domain Bacteria; phylum Bacteroidota; class Ignavibacteria; order Tepidaquicellales; family Tepidaquicellaceae; genus CAIKZJ01. Next base: position 14,972 of record DATMXZ010000276.1, on the reverse strand, counting down.
GTACAGCGTTAAAAGCATTTTCCCCGTCGACTCGAATAATGTTTACGCGGGTCTCAGCGGCGGATACATTATTTATACTTCTAACGGCGGCAACAACTGGATATTTTTCGATACGGGAAGACCCGACGACGTTACCGATGTCTATTTCATTAATCAGACTACCGGAGTCTATTGCTCGAGTTATGAGTCGGTCAATGTAAAAGATAACGGAGAAAACGACAAAGGTTGGTATCTCAACTTCGGCAAAACCACTAATAAAGGTCAGTCCTGGAACGTCAGGTGGATTCAGGAATCTGACAATTTCGCGATGAAGTATTCGGGTAATTCGTTCTATATAATCGGTGACTATAACAGAATTCTTAAAACAAGCGATTTCGGACAAAACTGGGACTATAATTATTACGACGTCCCCGTTACCGCGTCCCCGTACTCGATGGATATAATCGGAAACACGATTCTTGTCGGAGGATACGGAAACAATAAAAGCCTTTTGATAAAATCCACGAACGGCGGTGTTAACTGGATAAATATGCCGATTCCCCGTCCTTACTATAGCATCTCGGGTATAGTAAAATATTCGGATAATAGTCAGTTGATTACTGAAGGAATTGTAAAAGCATTCAAGTACGACAGAAACTCAGGAAATATAATTGTCTTTGATTCTACTCAAATCCAATGGAACGGAAGTTATATTCTTACTCATATTCCGCACGATACTGTTGATATCGGCGTTTACCCGAACTCTCAGCCCGTGAGAGACTGGATAATTACTTACTATCCTTCAACACCTTACTGGACGCAGACAATAACTCTGTATCCTATGGGTAATCTCACGAATATTAATATTTACGCAAAAAGACTTCATCTCACTGTTGCGTCAAACTCGGTCAGTGGAAAAGTCGTTAAATCTAATACGACTCCAACAGGTCTTAAGGACGCGGTCGTGAACATAATGAATGGAAACAACTACGTAGGATGCGCGATATCAGACAATAGCGGCGTGTTTCACGTAACTTCCCTTCCGTCGGGAAACCTTAAAGTTGTCGTCGACAGAGTCGGATATAAGGGCGACAGCGTTATGGTAAGCGTAACCCCTTCATCGAATATTGACTCGGTGAATTTTGTTCTGGATCGATACGTAATCGGAATCAGACAGATAGAAAGCCTGATTCCCTTAAACAGCAACCTTTATCAGAATTACCCGAACCCCTTCAATCCTGTGACTAAGATAAAATTCGATATAACAAGTACATCAGTTTTACAGGGTTCGGGTAATATTAATACCATACTTAAAATATACAGCATTACAGGAAAAGAAATCGGCACGTTGCTTAATAAAAATCTGAGCCCGGGTACGTATGAAGTTGATTTCGACGGAAGCGCTCTGCCAAGCGGCGTGTATTTTTATAAACTTATTTATGGCAATTTCGTCAGTACGAAGAAAATGCTGTTGGTGAAATAATAGAATTTACTTTGAAAACTGCCGTTCTTCACGACGGTCAATAAAAAATAAGAAGTTTTCGAAAAGATTGTGTTCTCTTAACTACCCTCAGAGGGCTGTTCATAGTTAGTCAGGTTTAACCTGATCCGGATGAGATAACTGTGATACAGCCCTTTATTTATTTCCCTCTGAGTGAAAATCTTTATCCTGAAATATTTATTGCGGGAAGTCTATATTTGTATGAATATAAAATAGCAAACCTTATATGAAAAGAACAATTACATTATTTATTCTGATAATCGCATTTCTGGCCGGTTTTTCAACCTTTGCGCAGGATAAATCGGATAAATTCGACCTCGGGAAAATGTGGACATTCGAACACGCTCCCGCGGATTACTTCAGACAGACCTATGGTTTTCAACCCGACGCGGATTGGCTGAATGACGTTAAACTCTCCGCTCTCCGCTTCGGTAACGGCTGCTCCGCTTCCTTTATATCCGAAGACGGACTCGTGATGACTAACCACCACTGCGGAAGAGGATATGTAACCTCCGTCACTAAACCGGGTGAAGACTTCAGCGTTTCGGGATTCTGGGCGGAAACGCTTCAGGACGAAAGACCCGTTCCGGGTCTATGGGTTGATCAGTTGATTCAAACAATCGATGTCACGAAAGAAGTGCAGGACGCTGTCGATGCGGGTAACACTAACACCGAAAAAGCAAAACTGAAAACGGATAAGTTCAAGGAAATCGAAACGAAGTACAGGACCGAAACAGGGCTTCAATGCAATGTAATAACTTTTTATAACGGCGGTATGTATATGCTTTACTGCTATAAAAGATATAACGACGTCAGACTCGTCTTCTCGCCCGAAAACAACATAGCCCATTTCGGAGGCGACCCGGATAATTTTACCTATCCGAGATATGGACTCGATGTCGCGTACTTCAGGGTTTACGAAAACGGTCAGCCGTATAAAACAAAGAATTATTTCAGGTGGAGCGGGAACGGCGCGAAAGTAGGCGAACCGATTTTCGTGATTGGAAATCCGGGGAGCACCGAAAGGCTTAAAACTTACGCCCAGCTTGAATTCGCAAGAGACTATCAGATTCCAAACCGCCTCGAAGGACTGAATTTTATGGCGGAGTTTCTCGATAAGTACATTTCACGCGGCGATGAAAAAAGACAAAGGTATCAGGACGCCTGGCTCGGCGCTATGAATTCTCAGAAAGTCTTCAAGGGACAGATGAAAGCCCTTAATGACCCCGCTATGATGGAAAGAAAACTGGACTTCGAAAATCATTTGAGAGCAACCGTGAATTCAAAACCGGAACTCAAAGAAAAATACGGCAATATATGGGATGAAATTGCCGCTGGCTGCGCAGACTACGCGAGAATCTTCGATGAACTCGCGGGATACGACGGTGGCGGAAGGTATAACTCAAGATACTTCGCCGTCACACGAATGATTTTCAGGAACAAGATGGACGACAAGCCCGTAAAAGATTCTCTTATTGAAGCGTTTTACAAAAATTTTGACAAAGAATATAACGACGCCCTTCTGAAATTTGAATTCGAAACGGTTTTCTCCAAACTCGGCAGTTCAAACCCCGCCGTGATTAGCGCGTTCGGTACGAAGAACGCGGACGAAACCGTAAAACTCATACTCGAAAACTCCCTTGCTGTGACCAAAGACGGAGCGTTTAAACTCGCGGCTATGAGCAAGGATGAAATTCTGAAATCAAACGACCCGCTCGTTAAATTCTTCAAGGATTCTAAATCGAGATACGACGAACTTACCGCTAAACATAAAGAAGCGCAGGCGAGAATTGACGTTAACTCGCAAAAACTCGGAAGAATTATTTTCGATATATACGGAACTACAATTCCTCCCGACGCTACTCTTACACTTAGAATATCAGACGGAGAAATTAAAACCTACGAATATAACGGGACTCTTGCACAGCCGTTCACGACTTTCTTCGGACTCTACGAAAGATATTACGGCAATGAAAAAAATTCACCGTGGATGCTGCCCGACAGATGGAAAAATCCTCCTAAGGAATTCAGGCTGGAAACACCCTTTAACCTGGCAACTACGAACGACATTATCGGAGGAAACTCGGGTAGCGCGCTCATTAACACAAAGAAGGAAGTCGTCGGTCTCGTGTTCGATGGCAATATAGAAAGCCTGCCCGGCAGGTATATTTATACGACCGATTACAACAGGACGATTGCTGTCGATTCCCGCGGACTTCTCGAAGCCGTTAAGAATATGTACCGGGCAAGCCGCCTTGCTTATGAAATTGAGAACGGCAGACTGGCTAAATGAAAATTTGAAACTGCTCGTCTGAACGGAAGAAAATACGGATTTCAAACATAGTGAAAATAAAAACTCCTTCCCCCTCTTCAGGAGAAGGAGTTTTTTTTCTAAATTGCGTCTCTTACTTTACCCTCTTAAACTCTATTCTTCTGTTCTTGTACATGTTCTCCGGAGTATCGTTCGGCGCAATCGGATTGTCGGGTCCGTTTCATTCGAGCGTGGACGAAAAGCACGTTTCATTTTTTCCGCATTACTATTCTGCGTAATTCAATTGAAGACGATAATGATTATCTTTACTTTTATCGAAAGAAAACTTTTTAATGATATCCGTAACAATTATCTGCAAAGACGAAGAGCGCAGCATTGCCGAATGCCTCGAAAGCGTTAAATGGGCGGACGAAATAATCGTCGTTGACGCCTTCAGCGGTGACCTCACCGCCGGTATCGCGCGTAAATATACCGATAAGGTCTTCCTTAAAGAATGGAAAGGCTTCTCGAAACAGCGCGCCTTCGCCCTCTCGAAAGCGAACTGCGAGTGGGTCTTTCCCGTTGACGCCGATGAGAGATGCACGCCGGAACTCAGGGACGAAATTCTGCGCGTCACGGCTGAACAGAACAGCGGATTCAGCGGATACAGAATCCCGCGAAGAAATTTCTTCCTCGGCAGAGAAATTAAATACAGCGGCTGGAATCCCGATTTCCAGATGCGTCTTTTTATGAAAAGCGCGGCGCGGGTAACTCAGAGAGATGTTCACGAAGGCTATGAAGTTGATGGGAAAACCGGTACGCTGAAAAACGGTCTTCTCCATTATACCGTCACAACTATCGGCGGCTACACTTCAAGAATTATACGCTACGCCTCGCTTCAGGCGATCGAAAAAGCGGAAAAAAGAAAAATCGGATTCTATGATTTGTTCTTCAGACCCGTTTCCTCTTTCCTGAGACAGTTCTTCGTAAAACAGGGATACCTCGACGGAATTTCCGGGCTGATGATAACCTTTTTCGACGTCATCACTAACTCCCTGACTTATATGAAAGCGTGGGAAATTCAAAACCTGAAGAAACGTAATCCTTAGAACTTAATTTAAACATCTCACCTGACGCCCGCTGTCCGGATATCTCCGGCAATCTTCGCAAGTTCGCAAATTGTCTTCCAGTTTCTCGCAGTCGCCGTCACCCTCAAATGTTTTTCAAAAAACACGTTCGTGAGTTTAGTGTTTCCGTAACCGCCGGGACAGTACAGATAAACGGTCTTCCCCTTTATCCGGTATATGGTGCTGTCATTCGGAACCTCGGGAATTTTACCGGTTAATTCTTTTGCGGGTTCATTAGAAAGCAAAATTGCGTACAGGTTTTTCACATCTTGTCCCGCGTCCTTCAAGAACGGATTGCCTTCTATAAGTTTCCTCATTTCTTTCAGGTCTCTGACTATCACCGGAACATCGAAACCGAAAGCGTTTAAAATTTTTTCCGAAATGCTTTTTTCAAGTTTTTCCGCCGCCGTTTTCACGCTTGTAAATGCGACATTCCCGCTCTGTATATACGTCCTGACGTTACCGTAACCCGAGTCTTCGAACAACTTCCTGAGCGCGTCCATCTTAATAATGTTGTGTCCGCTTACGTTTATTCCGCGTAGCACCGCGATGTAGGTTTCCATAAACAAATATATGATTAATTGAAATTACTTGAAACGCTTTCCCGCGCTTTGATTGTACTGATAATCGTTTTCAGGAATCCTGCTGTGCGGCGGACGTATGATTAGAATCGCCTAAGTGATTGAATGATATCTGTGAAAAGATGTCTATTCTTGCGTAACCGGGAGTCTTCCGGCTCTTTGGGGACTCTCGTATATGAATTAATTATATCTGAAGTCTCTAAAACTCAACGGCGAAACAATTTCAGACGGATTCTCAATGAAAAAACCTATTTTATTAAAATCATCTTCCTTACTTCGCTGAAATTCCCCGCCTGCATTTTATAGAAATAAACGCCGCTCGATAATGCGCCCGCGTCATAATTGCACTCGTAATATCCGGCTCGTAAAATTCCGTTTACCGGAATTTCTAATTCTCTTCCTGTGAAATCATATATCACTATCATCACAAACTCTTTCTTGGGAACCGCAAATCTGATAGTTGTCTCGGAATTAAACGGATTCGGGTAATTCTGATATAACCCGTATTTATCGGGTGTGCCCTGTGAGATTTCTTTGATGCCTGAGTGTACCTTTCTGACTAATGTAAATGAGAGAATGTTTATTGACTGTAAGGAGTCTGTCCCGTTGTATGCCATCGCGCTCCAGATACAGGGTACATAAGAATTGTTCCCCCCTAATATCGCGCCGATTGTATCCATAAAACTGTTTCGAACGGTTATGAGAGTGTCGCTTCCGTTATCGTCGCTGTCGTAGGAAAGTTCGTTAACATCATTCTCCTTCTTTACTTTCCATTTGTATTTTATCGCGGGATGTGTGCCAGATTTGTTCCACGTGAACTTGCTGCATTTGCCCGCGATATCTGTTTCAATAACGGTATATAACGGAGGATATAAAACAATAAAAGCCGTCATGTTGATGCCCTGAACATTTAAGTAATTCACGTAACTTACGGAATCCGTTCCGTACGAATTCGAAACTCTTAACCTTACTGTATATAATCCGGGAGTCGAATACGTGACAACAGGATTTTGCTCGCTTGATGATGACGGATTTCCCCCCTCAAATGTCCACTGCCAGTTCGCCGGGATACCTCCTGACTCATCGTAGAAATGAACGCTCTCACCGAAAATAATTTTCATCTTGTCCGACCTGAAATGCGCCGCAGGAATGCCGCTTACGGGTTCGCCTCCGTTCGACGTGAGAAGGCTCAACCGTATTCCGTTTAAGCACGCGCTCATCCTGTCCGATTGTCCGATTGTAAAAATGTTTGCGCAGTAGTCAAGAGAATAATCCATGTAGTTCATGTACATATCTCCGGTCGGACCGTTATTGCACGTGATGTGCGGAAATGTCTGACAACTGAGATTATATGCCTCCTGCCTCGGAGTATCTTCAACATGGTCATCCCCGCAATATGCGTCGCCCCAGATGTGCCAGAGATTAAACCAGTGCCCGAGTTCGTGAGTCGTGACTCTTCCTTCCGCATTGTTCGGAACTGCCGGACCCACAGTGCCGAAATACGTATATCTGATTACATTCCCGTCGGTCGCCGGATTTCCCCCCGGAAACTGCGAGTATGCGGTTGCGCCGCTCAGATTGCAGACCCATATGTTAAGGTACTTGTCCCTGTCCCAGATGTTGTGTCCTCCGAGAGAATCGAATTTCATTTCATCAAGCGGAGTAAATGTTGTTACGGTCGTGTGCGTCCTCGTAATTCCGTTTGTCGGATTTCCAAGCGGATCCCGCTTCGCAAGCACAAATTCAATTTTTGAATCCGCCCCGAAACGCTTAAAACAGTCGGGCGTGTCAACCGTGTCTGCGTTTAATCTTCTGTAATCCTCGTTCAGTACGTCAATCTGCGACTGCACCACGGCGTTGGATATATTCTGCGCCGCCGTGTTCCAGACTATATGAACAACCACGGGAATTTTTACGATGGCCTGTCTTTCGCGGTTGTGATTTTTTATATAACTCTTTGTAAAGTTTTCAAGTTCGAGTAGATTCCTTTCGTAATTTCTGTCCTTCTTTATCATTCGTTCATATACTTCCATCGTCGCGCATATTGTATCTCTGTTTTTCGTGCTTTGCTTGTACCCGAAATCGCTGCCCGCATTGAAAAGATAACCGGGAACTCCGAATCCCCCTGCCAGTAAAATTAATGCCAAGCAAACTACGGAAGATATTGCTTTGCCTGAAAATGATATGCTTTTTTTAAACATAATGCTAATTTGATAATTCCTTTGAACTCCGGTCTCGTAAGTCCCCGTGCACCCGCCCCCCGATGATTACTCATCCGCGCGAATAAAATGCCTTCATTATGATTCCCGCTTGAGACGCGCGGCGGCGCATTAAACCTGCCGGATAAGAACTAATATAAACTACATTATTTCATAAATCCGTTTAACGACCTGATAAGAAGATTAGCAATTGCGGTCACCCAGTATGCGTAATTGTATATTTGCGTTAATGCAATCTTAACGTTTTAGAACCTAATATTCAAGAATAATTAGTATGCGGTCTGCGGATTTACTTAATCCCCTAAAATCAATTCCCCGAGTTACATAACCTCAATAGTCTGAAGTCCGGACAATCGCTTATTTCTTTAGCATTTCGCGGATTGGAAAGATGAACGGACAGACTGACTGAAATTCCGCCGTTCCGGAAACCGAATTCCGATTCATTCTCCCTTTCGTGAGAAGTTACAAATTATTTTATCAGTATGACCTTTTTCGCTGATGCAAAATTTCCGACCTGCAGTCTGTAAATATACACGCCGCTGGATAAATCACTTCCGTTAAAGTCAACTGCATATTTACCGGTTTTCATTTCCTGATTTACAAGTGTCTTTATTTTTCTTCCGAGTATATCGAAAACAAGAAGTTCTGCAAAACCGCTTTTTGGTAAATCGAATTTGATTGTCGTAACGGGATTGAACGGGTTCGGATACGCGTCGTGTAACATGAACCGGCCTGGTATTTCCGTTCCGATGTTGTTTATCCCGATAGGCGCGTACATCCTTGTCAGTATCCCGTAGAAGCAATTCGATTTGCTCGTGCCGTCATCGAAGTTTCCCGCAAAGCCCCTGTAATTCTGGAAATGGCTGTAAGCAATATTCGGCGCGGCGATTGCCTGCACGGGCAAATTGTAAGTCATCACATTATATGTTGCCGTGCTTAACGTCGTGAATAAAGTTAAATCCTGAAATAATGTGGAAGTCTGATTATTTGTATAAACCTTGTTCCATACCTCCGACGCGAAACTATAATCCCACATTTTTTCTATGAACGGGAGAAAAGGAAGCATGTGAACGCCGTATATGTACCTCGGTATGTTGCCGTATGTATTGCTTATTACCAGACTATGCCATAAGTTGCCGACAACAATATGTTTTGTGTTGTATCCCGAAAATAACGGGTCGTTATTCTGAAACGTCCTGTAATATTTTTTAAACGCTCTGATTTCCGAGGCTAACATCAGTTTTCCCGTATTCTTCAGATTCTCATTTCCCATAGCAAGCCCGAATAAATACATTCCGTAATACGCCGTCGCGGATTCACTCACGCTTTCCTGATCACGGCCTGCTCCCTGCGTCTGGATTCCGTTCATCCACGAATTCCCGTCATACCAGTCTTTATGCCTGTGCATCGGGAAATACGGGTCCGTTGTTGAGGCCGAAGGCGAAGCGGGATTTCCTATGTCCCTGCATAACGCGAGAACCTTATTAAAATAATTGTTCCCGTTGTCGGAAAATAAATTCGGCTTTTTTCTCGCGACAACCGCCGCCGCGTAAATCACGTAACCGTAATGAAAAGCGTGGTCGTTATATCTGGCATTTCCAAAATCATAATTGTAAACATTAGGATTCGCGTTATCCATCGCAAGCCACGAGAGATATGAAATAATTCCGCCGTACCGGTTATCCCATATAAGTTTGTTGTTCGCGCCGCCTGACCACGATGGCGGCGGCGGGTTCCAGATTAAATTCTCGCCGTCAACCCATTTCTTGATGAATTTAAATACCGTGTCCCTTGCTGCGGATGAAAGGTTTATTAATGTATCCTTCCTCCAGTTTGACGGATCCGCCGCCTGATATCTTTCTATGAGTTCATCGGCGATTACAATCACTCTGGACATTCTGCAAATGTTCTTGCCGAATCCGTAAGGAGATGATGTCGGTTGATTTGTACCGTTAGGGGTCTGATACTTTGCCCCGATAGTCGTATCGAAATCCGCTTTTAAATGATAATACAGCGTGTCGTACCATTTTATTGTAGTGTTGGGAACGTTCGATAAATTGCCCGCTGCGGGATACCACGAATAATCCGGTATCATATTTTCTGTCATGCTCCAGGATTTCCCGTAAACCTCCTTCATATCTCCTCTCATGCATCTGAACCTGAGAACATTCGAGGTCTGATTTGCCAGCATGTCCTGATGATGAGGCAGCGACATCATAAGCAGGGAATCACTGCCGCTGTTTGTCGTAAAGACAAAATTAAAATTAAATTTTGTCGTATCCGCGGTAACGCCCGCGGAAATCTTGCCTCTTAAGGGAATGAATTTTGAATATGTATCGAGTAATTGAATTCTTGCCGTCGAATCCGCGGCATTCGGGTCGGCATTTTGTGTCGTAACATAAGCCATTCTCAAATATCCGCTGAACGGCGACGAACACGTGAATCCGTTCGGCAAAAACGAGAGTGTTATGTCGCTTGTCGAATACAGCATGAATATCTGTTTGTTCGCGGAAGCGCCGGCAAAATATATTTTAAATTTATTTCCCGTTATCACCGTCGGTGGGGACGCCTGAATTATGTTCCCGTTTACGGAAAGCATTGCATTATACGGAGAATAAAACATCGGTCTCAGGTTCTGGTATTTCATCGTGAAATACGGCATTCCTCTCACAACCGGACACTCCATATAATATGAACTTCCCGACGACCATCTGAAAGTCGCGGACAGGTCGTCATAATTATAGAGAGTTCCTTTAGATATCGAAGCGCTGTCAAGTGTTCCGAAATAATAATATACCGAGGACAGCCAGTTGATCTGGTTCGTCGAATCATTCGGAGTCCAACTCCAGTTTGAAAATTCACACGACGGAGTAACATATCCGAAACCGTATAATTTTGTGTTTGTAATTTCACCCGACGGTTTATATGCGGCAACTAAATAAGGGAGAGGAAATATTTTTTCCGCGCCTACATCCTGCCTTCCTGGTACATAATTAAATCCCGGAAAAGTGCCCTGCTTCATAATCGCGTTTGCAAACCAGGCGTTTGTCGGATATGGAAAATGAAGCGAATCATACATATAAGTCAAAGGAATTTTATTCTGAACCGCGCTTCCGAGTGTGGAAAGGTACGGCTGAGATGTGGAAAAAGGTTGTCCGTATGACCACTGCGAATATGCGTTACCGCAGAGAATAAATACCGCTATCAATATAATCTGAACTGAAACTGACAAATATTTGGTTTTCATCGGAATATTTTTAATGTGTGATGTGAATGCCTGTATAGTATTTGGATTAAATTGTAATATAATTTAATGAAATTCATATTATTATATTACTCAAAAAACAGGATTTACATGAATGAAATTACTGCCAATCAGCAATCATCGATTAGCAATCAGTGTTTGACAAATAGCAATTAGACGTCAGCAATTAACTGTGAACAATTATCGATTACTATGATTGAAGTTTGAAAATTGTACATTGAAGATAAACCTGGTGGACAGGGCTGGAATCGAATCCCTGCAAGTCGGGACTTTTCAGGCTAAAAATTCCAACATTTGTAGTGTCAATGCCGAAAAAGTAAGGGTTTATCTGTTGACGTAGGTTTGATAGAGTCAGCAATGCCGCAGATGGTTATAGGCTCTGTTATGACTGTGTCATACATCCTTAATCCGAAACTCGCAAATTTAATGGTAAGTATTGGAATACCATTATCCCTCATAACATTATTTTTCTGGTATTTGCTCGTAATCAGTTAAAAGAATATTTTATACGTTAGTCTAATGTTTCTTCCTGCTTCGGGCATTATACTCTTTACGCGCGAAAGATGATTTCTGTATTCCTTGTCAAAGATGTTATCAATGTTCACAGATAATGAATGAATAAATTTCCCGGTGATTATAGAGTACTGTGCGTATGAGTTCATAATACCGTAACCAGGCGTAGAGTTCTCGAAATCATCTACTCTGTTTTGTGCTGTTGCGAGTTCTGTGTTTATTCCGAATGCAAAGTTTTCACGTTTATAATTTATTTCAAAAAGTCCTTTCATTGGTGGTATTGCTGGTAAAGGCTTTCCTGTTTCGCTGAACGTACCGTTTGTGTATGAAATGTTTGCGGTAAATGAGAGATGTCTCCAGAAGTTTACATCGAGTTGTCCTTCAAAACCAAACATAAAAGCACTCTCACCGCTTGTTTTATAAATCGGGAGCAGCGTTGCATAGTTTGTATCACCTGAGTTTCTCGGAAGTATGTAATAGGGAAGACTGTTTACAAAGAGCGTTATCATTGAGTAAACTTTATCACTTTTGTAATGTGCAAATAATTCGGTCCCAATTCCCCATTCATCCTGCAAATAAGGGTTTCCAATCTCATAAGAGTATGCCGCAAGGTGTGGTCCTTCTGAATACAACTCTTCGATTGTCGGCACTCTTGAGGAACGGCTTACTGCCGCGCCTATGTGTAATTCTTCTGAAATATCCTGTATTGCAGAGAGAGATACTGATATAGTGTTGAAAGTTCTTGCTGTTATTAATCCTATGTTCGAGTTTGGGTTTAACGGATTTGGTTTTAAATTGACGTAATTGTATCTGCCTGAAAACTCTATACTGGTTTTGTTTAGTCTGATGCTTTCGTAAAAATATGCTGATAACTTTATCGACTTTGTTGGCGAAGTGAATACGTAACCGCCGATGTTGAAATCTCTGTAGTCTGCGGAGATTCCCCACGTTCCGTTTTCTATAAAACCAAGATCTTTATGGTTTACGAATAAATCTCCGCTGTAATCTTTAATACCGAATTCCGCACCTATAAGTCCTGATGCTTCAAACTCTTTATGATTGTACCTGTCACTGATAAAATTAAACTGTACATCTTTAATAAGTTTTGAATTCAATACAAATTCTGATTTGAATTTTAATTGCTGCTTAAGCATTGTGATATCAACCCCTTTCGGGTGGGCACCAACGAAGCCTCCCGGTATCCCGTAGTCGCTTTGAAACTCCCTGAATGAGCCCCCAAGATATCCATTTTTTAATACATAACTTAAAGAGGCAGAATAATTATTTGTGCTTAAATTTGAATTTTTTAATGTGCCAATCGGAGTTTTCAGGTAGTCTGCTTTTCTTCTACTGATTTCACCCCGTAGTACGAAGTTGTAAAAAGGAAGTTCTCCCACAAACGCTCCGAGTAATCCGTTGTTAGATGTTTCGCCGAATATTCCCGACTGGAATGTGAACCTTGAAGGTATGCGAACGGGTATATCATTTCTTACTACGTTTACGATGCCGCCGATAGTTGTGGTTGTTTTTGTCAGAACACTAGGACCGCGAAGCACTTCAATTCTTTCGAGTGTAAACGGTTCAATTGTAACTGCGTGGTCGGGAGATGTTCCCGACAAGTCATTTGTCTTAACACCGTCTTCTGAAATTAAAACTCTGTCACCCGTAAGCCCTCTGAAGACAGGTCGTGAAGGAGCTGGTCCCATCGAACGTACCGATAGACCGGATTCATTCTTTAAAGTTGCTGCAAGTGTTGAACCGAGATCTTTTTGCAGTTCCTTGCTTTTTAGCACACCTGATTCTTCAAGTAATTCATTGTATTTAGATTCGCCGAAACTTTCAGTTACTGAAATTGTAGGCGTCACAAAACCTATAGGAGTTAACTTTACAATTATTTTCCTTAAACTGTCAGGATAAAAAGATTGATATCTGTTTTTGTAAGAGATTAAAGAAAACTCAAGGCTGAAATACTCTTTAGCAATAACGTCGAACTCGAAGTATCCGTTTTCATCTGTTAATGTACTTAACTTTTTTTCGACGTAAAATACTTTTACTCCCTTTAATGGATTTAGCGTAATCTCATCGAGCACCACACCGGAAACTTTTTGCGGCTCGTATGAATATGCAGATTGCATAAACATTAAAAGCAAAATTAAAACACTTCCCGCTTTAAAAAGCGGGAAGTATATTCGTGAGACTATTTGTTTATAGTACCGTGACATTGAATCCTCTCGATTCCCATTCGGGCAAACCATCTTTCATAAATCTGAATTTAAGAGTTGCTGTTCCTGCCTGCTTGCCGATTATTCTGAATGCCCACGGCTCATCGGGTGCAGGCAATTCGATTTCTATTTTCGAAGGGTCAGAATTTATAAACCCAAGTGAATACGGCGGTGAAGGCGGGTCGTACGTGAATGTGTTTCCGACTATGTCAAGAAACTTAATCACGATATGTCCAAGCGAATCGCTTACGGCTACTCTGAAACCGCCCGTTACAACTCCCGCTGAATCCTTTGTCAGCAGACTATCATTCTCTTCGAGATAAAGTTTTGCGCCTGCAACTTCGCCAATCTCCGAAGTATCAATCTTTACGGGAATTGAAATAGTTTGAAAATCCGCGTGACCTTCGTGAAGAATCTGGAATTTTATGTTTGTGTTTCCGACTGCTTTTCCTTTTAAGTGAAACTCCCAGATGTCAGCGCCGTGGCGATAGACTTCAAGTTTGTTCGGGTCGTCAATCAGCCAGCCCAAAGTATGGTTTGGGTCAGTTGGCGGGTTCAACTGTTTTTTATCAGCATCGAGAAATTTTATTGTCCAGTGTCCGCCGAGCGCATTGAACGGAGCGAACAAAGAATCGTAACCGGGTTTTAAAACTCCGTTGTGATAATACAAAATTGTATCGGATAAAGATTCGTTGTATATTATCATTCCGCTTGCCTGAAAGTGTTCGGACTGCGGGGTTGTTACGGTATCATCGGAGCAACCCGAAATAAATAATGTTCCATAAGTTATTGCAAGTAACATTGCAAAAGCAAAATACTTTTTCATATTTTAAAATTTAATTATTAAGAATTGTTCACCCAATTCGATGGTGAACCTAAAAGATATGATTATGTATTTTGCGGAGGTGCCCTGCCGGGATGGTTTTGTTTAAAGTGGTTTTTAACGAGTGGTGTGTCTTGAACAGGAATAAATCTTAAGCATATTTCTTCACGCGAAAGTTTTATTAATGAAGTAGTAATAACGGTAGTAACTGTAAGAGAGATAAGAATGCAAGCCTGACATTGCTGATGCGAGGTACCGTCATCGTGATGATGTACCAAATCCGCATTAGCAAGAAACAGAAATGCGAAAAGGATAGAAACCGCAATTACTGTATTTAATATATTTTTCTTCAAAGTAAACTATAAAACACTATAACTTCTCAAATCGTTTCAAAAAATCATATGCAGAATTTAGCCCGCATATCTGTGGCGTAAGATAATCCGATACACGCTGCCTCGAAAATAACTTCATTTCATACACACATTATTTTC
>DATMXZ010000275.1:0-3443 GCA_035561235.1 Ignavibacteria bacterium | reverse complement strand
ATTTTTTAAAATTTTTTACTTGTGCTTTTTAAAATACAAACTTAAGATTACTTGCAATTGGCTTTTGCTTGATCCATTTGCTTTTGGAAATCTTTAATCTTTGCATCTTTATCAGCAATTTGCTTCTGCAACTGAGACTTTTCGCTCTCTTTTGCATTTACCTGACTCTGAAGTGATTCGACTTCCGCTTTCAGGTCGTTTAACTGTTTAAGTTGCTCTTCACTTACACCACCGCAACCTGCAATGATTCCTGAAAGGAATGCTACGGTAAGCAATACGAAGAACATGTTTTTAATTTTGGCCATTTAATACCTCCTGTATTTTTGGCGGATTTAAAAAATAGTTTGTTTAAAGACAAAACAAATATATATGTCTTAATATATCTTGTCAAGTCAAATTCTAAAAAAGTGGACATCTTTTTTATAATAAAATAGACATACCGGTAATAATTGTTTTATCAATCTTTTAATCGCAGAATTGAGAGGGTTTAATTTAATCTACTGCCCATTAAGGTAGGAATTGCAGTCACTGCATCAAAACGACTTGCATTTTGTCCTGTTGTATGAAACGTTCTGGCCTTATATTGGAAATCCGTTATTTCATTCCCATTCTATTGTTGCCGGTGGTTTCGAACTTATATCGTAAACCACCCTGTTCACACCGCGCACGCTGTTGATTATTTTATTTGATACCGCCGTCGTAAAATTCTTTTCGAACTGGTAAAAATCAGCCGTCATTCCGTCAAGTGACGTGACCGCCCGCAGTACAACCGCGTTCTCATAACTCCGCTCGTCGCCCATTACTCCTACGCTCCGCACAGGAAGCAGTACCGCGAATGCCTGCCAGATTTCATCGTAAAGATTATTCCTGTGCAGTTCGCCGATAAATATTTCGTCAACCTCACGGAGAATAGAGAGTTTCTCTCTCGTTACGTCGCCGAGAATTCTTACCGCAAGCCCCGGTCCGGGGAACGGATGCCTTTTGATAAACGATGACGGCAGCCCGAGTTTAATACCGATGTTCCTAACTTCATCCTTGAATAGTTCTCTGAACGGCTCAATTATATTCATTTTCATTTTCGCGGGAAGACCGCCGACGTTATGATGCGATTTAATCGTAACAGAAGGTCCCTTGAATGAAACGGATTCAATTACATCGGGATAAAGCGTTCCCTGCACGAGATGCCTTATGTTCATTCCCTTGCTTTTCAACTTCTTCGCCTCCGCGTCGAATACGTCTATGAAAGTTTTACCGATTATTTTTCTTTTCTTCTCGGGTTCGGACACTCCTTTAAGCCTCTTTAGAAAAATATCCGAAGCGTCAGTGAACACGAGGTTGAACCTGAAGTGCTTCCTGAACATATCGACTATTTTTCTGCTCTCGTTCTTTCTCATCAGTCCGTTGTCTATGTGAACGCACACGAGCCGCTTTCCTATCGCCTTCTGTACTAACATCGCGGCAACGGATGAATCAACGCCGCCGCTCAGCGCGCAAATTACTCCTTCGTCTCCCGCCTTCTCCCTGATTTCGGCTGTCTTGTCCTTTATGAATGAAGATGGCTTGAACAGAGAATCCACTCGGCATATACCGAACGCGAAATTTTTCAGAATGTTCTTTCCATACTCGGTGTGGTTTACTTCGGGATGAAACTGAAGCGCGAATATTTTCTTCTCACGATGCTCATAACTGCTAATGATTCCGTTTGAACTTCTTGAAGTAACTCTGATATCGCGGGGTAGAAAATCTATAGAATCGCCGTGGCTCATCCACGTCGTAAAACTTTTCGCGCATCCCCTGAAAAGTTTCGAATCAACCGATGTCTTAATTTTCGTGAATCCGTATTCTCTTACATTCGCCTTGTGTATTCTTCCGCCCGATTTTTTTGCGATTAACTGAAGGCCGTAACAAATTCCGAGGACGGGAACACCCGAATTATTCATCGCTTCGTAATTATCGCCGCTTATATCAGGCGAATCTTTAGCGAGTACGCTGGCAGGACCTCCGGACAGTATTACGCCTTTTAATCTGTGCTTGTCGAGTCCGTCAATGTATTTTCTTATTCCGATACTGTACGGATGTATTTCACAGTAAACGTTCATGTCGCGAAGTCTTCTCGCGATTAACTGAGTGTACTGAGAGCCGAAATCAAGTATTAATATTATGTCTGTTTTCATTCGTTGAAATATTTTATGGCCGTATTAATGGCGCCCTTTACGGTATTAACCTTTTCTTCGCTTATGACGAACGCTTTCCCGAATTCATTTTCTATTCCCTTTCGGAGTGATGCGGAAATATAATTCTCATTTTCTATTACGCTTCCGAGAAAAGCGATATCTGTAGGTTCTGAATCAATGAATCTCTTCCTGTATGTCCTGAACAGGCGAAGCAGCCCTTCGATGTCGGAGTCCGCTGTTTCCCTGCAATTATTTTCGCCTTCTCCCGCTAGCCGCACTACGAGAGGAGCAAGCGATTGTATGCTGAAATTCTTGTGGTAAATTTCGTTCAGGAGGTTCTCTCTCGTCAGACCGAATTCGTTTCGAAGACATATTTCGAGTTCGCCCGCTTCGTCCGTTTCGTCGATGTGAACCGCCAGCCTTCTGAGCATTCCGAGAGAAAGCGAATAACTGCTACCTTCATCTCCGAGAATTTTCCCCCAGCCGCCGATTCTGACTTCAACTCCGTTGCGCTTTCCGAAAAGTATTGAACCTGTCCCGCAAATCAGAAGCAGCCCGTCGCCGTTGCCGAACGCCGACTGATAAGCGATTTCAGAATCCGACTCCACTATTATATTAGAAAACGAAAGCATATCCGAAAGATGCTCCTTAATTCTCTGCTTGTCCTGCCGGTGCCTCGCTCCGGCTGCGCCGGCGCAAATGCCCGACACCGAACTTAACTCAAGATTTATCCCGCCGCAGAAATCATTTATGATTTTTGAGATGTGCGCGGCGAATGCTTTGGCGCCCGCTTGTGAATAATGAACCGATTCGAAATTGTCGGAATGAATTATTTTGCCCGAGTTGCCGCCGAGACCGATCCTGCAGTTAGTCCCTCCCGAATCTATGCCTATGAAAAGTTTTTTCAAATCCACGCGTTTAAATTATCAAATATATAACAAAATAGAAATTGACTTTTAAGATATGTTTGTCCTCTATCTGCAGTATACCATATCGCGTTTCGCTTGAAATTATTGAAAATTGAAACGGCGGTCAGCGGGCAAATTGAAAAATAAATCCAAACTGCAGTCTGCGTATAATATGATTTGAGCGATTAAACGTTTTCACTCAAATTGTGGTCATCATTTTTTTCAAATTCACGATGGAAAATTACAATTCCGAATTCCAGTTTATTTTTCTTTCCCGTTCTCCGTATTCGAATAAATTTCCATTATAACACAAGTATTGAAGAAAATGACATTGTGTCCTGCAGGACCAAATTTTTTCAAT
>DATMXZ010000274.1:0-13056 GCA_035561235.1 Ignavibacteria bacterium | reverse complement strand
CGTCTTTTTTCTCCGACATTGAAAGATCAGCCTTCTCCCCCTTCTTCAACAACGAAATAAAAAACAGTTTATCATATTCGGGAACGTCAACATATAATATTCTCAGACCGCCTCTTTTTCCCATGCCGCCATAACCCCATCGCAGTTTCCGCAAGCCGCCTGTATCTTTTATCACATTCCCGGTTTGAGGATTTTTAATCAATTCGTCCTCCAAATGCCTGATATCGTCGTCTCCAAGCCCCAATTTCCTCCAAAGGTACCAAAAATGATTTGTTGTAACAAATATTCTCCTCATAAAAATACCCTATTAAATAGTAGTTGTCAAGGAATAATATTCTCCGGATAGGTTAGAGTTCTGTAATTATTATATTCCTCCTTGAGTAAATTCTTTCTCAGAACGCGTTTATCCTGAACGTCCTTAACTCCGACGTCAGTATCGCCTTGTACGCGAGGTCGTTTGAGAACTGCCTCACTTTTATAAAATCATCTACGGATGTGTATGTCAGGTATTTAGAGACTTCCCAACTGTATTCGTTACCGTCAAGCATTCCTCCCGAAATCCCTTTCGGAAAAGTCACGCTCCTGTCTCTCGTTACAACATAGAAATCGCCCGAAGGGCTGAACGCGTGAAAATGCGCTACGTATATGCCCGTTCCCGAACCCCAGTCCCACGAAAACTGCGTATTGTTCGACACGCCCCAGTACTTGTCCTGCGGCGCGTCAAGTTTCGGCGCCGTCTCTGTCGATATGTTAAGGCTTGAACCGGGATACGAATAAGTGTAACTCACGAACCTCTCGCCCTTCTTATATCCCGCGCGGCCTTCTATCTTCAGCCTGTATGCGTAGGGCAGTGTCTGCGGTACGATTACCTTCGAAGATATTATGTCCCCGTCCGATGTGTTCAGCGTTATCTCCGCGTTCCTGTGAAGAGACAGAAAATCCGCGTATACCGAAAATCCCTTCGTATCATACGCGAAAGCGGGTGGATAAACGTTTACGTACGCCTCGCCAGGATTCGTGGAATATGACATCGAATCGAAAACTACGGTCTGGGGATAGCCTTCCTTAATAACTGTAATTGAGTATTCGTAATATTTCTCGAATGATGCAGCCGTCTTTTCAAGGTAAATCACTTTCCCGTTAAGCCGCGTCTTGTGAGCGGGGAAAAGTATTGTAAGCACCTTCATCCTCTCGCCGGATGACGCGAACACGTCGTCGCAGTCGAACACGTCGTCGCTTATGTATTTCACTATCGCCGAGCGTCCCGGTCCTATAGGCGGAAACTCGACCTTCATTATTTCTGTGTTTATGTTCCTCGATGCCTTGAGCCCGAAGAATATTATTTCGGGATTCTGCGTGTTCACGTTCCTGTATATGTTCCCCGTGTTTCCCGAATAATCGTAAAATATAATGTCAACGGGAAAACTCTCGACGTTAAGCGTGAAATTTCCGTTCTTGTCCGTCTTGTCTCCGCCGCCCTTCGAGGAAACTACCGATATGTTCGGAACGGGAAAATACCTTTCGTCGATTAGCCTGCCCTTTATCTCAATCGAAAAGGCCTGCGAGCAGATTGTAAGCAGAAACACCAGAATGTAAAATTTTTTCATAAACCTTTATTAGTCGTTTGTTAATCTTTTTATTTCATCGCGCAGTTCGGCTGCCCGCTCGAAT
This sequence comes from Ignavibacteria bacterium, assembly GCA_035561235.1. Lineage (GTDB taxonomy): Bacteria > Bacteroidota > Ignavibacteria > Tepidaquicellales > Tepidaquicellaceae > CAIKZJ01. Next base: position 11,385 of record DATMXZ010000274.1, on the reverse strand, counting down.
TCAAGGTCCTTCGCCGCGTTCACCATTTCCTCTCTCAACTGTTCAATCAGTTCTTTTCTCTGCTCCTTGTTGATTTTCTTGAACAACGGCTCCGTCATCACTGACAAACCCGTCTTCTCCGTCTCGCGCCTGTCCTTCTTCGATTCATATTTCGCTTTTGAATCGGCTACGATTGTCGTCGACATTATCTCCTCGTATGTTTTGAATATCGTCTTCGGCTCTATGTTGTTTTCTTTGTTATAATCCGACTGTATTTTTCTTCTCCTGCCCGTCTCGTCAATCACCTTCCTCATTGAATCCGTTACCTTATCTGCGTACATTATAACGAGCCCGTTTACGTTCCTCGCCGTTCTTCCCGCGGTCTGTAGAAGCGATTTCTCCGAGCGCAGAAATCCTTCCTTGTCCGCGTCAAGTATCGCGACAAGAGAAACTTCGGGCAAATCGAGACCCTCGCGTAAAAGGTTGACGCCGACAAGCACGTCGAAATCACCAAGCCGAAGCCCGCGGAGTATGTCAACGCGGTCAAGCGACACGACTTCCGAATGCATGTATTTCACCTTAATGCCGATTCCTATCAGATAATCCGTCAGGTCCTCGCTCATTCGCTTCGTGAGCGTTGTTACCAGAACGCGCTCGTTCTTCTTGCTCCTTATTCTTATTTCGTTTATCAAATCGTCTATCTGATTCTTCACGGGACGCACTTGAATCTCGGGGTCAAGCAGACCTGTCGGGCGTATCACCTGCTCGACGACCGCGCCGCCGCACTTTGTAAGTTCGTAATCCCCGGGGGTCGCGCTCACGTATATAACCTGATTCACCGCGCCCTCCCATTCCTCGAAAGTCATCGGACGGTTGTCGAGAGCCGAAGGAAGCCTGAACCCGTGCTCGACAAGCGTCTTCTTTCTCATCCTGTCGCCGTTGTACATCCCGCGAATCTGCGGAACGGTAACGTGCGACTCGTCAACAATCAGAAGAAAGTCTTTCGGAAAATAATCGAAAAGACACGCGGGACGGCTTCCGGGAGCGCGCCCGTCCATGTGACGCGAATAGTTTTCTATTCCGTTGCAGTAACCGACCTCTTTTATCATCTCGATGTCGAAGTTCGTTCTCTGCTCGATGCGCTGAGCCTCTATCAGTTTTTCCTCTTTCTGAAAATACTGAACCTGTTCGAGCATTTCCTTTCTTATGTGCTCTATCGCGGTTTCAACCTTCTCGGGCGTCGTAACAAAATATTTCGCGGGATATATCGGTACGCTTTCATCGACGCCGATTACACGCCCCGTCAATCGCTCTATGTAGCAAAGCCTCTCGATTTCATTGTCGAACATCTCTATCCGAATTCCCTTTTCGTCCTCGTACGCGGGTATGATTTCAACCGTATCGCCGCGCACGCGGAAATTACCCCGCTTGAACTCGGCGTCGTTTCTGACGTAATGTATATCCACAAACCTGTTCAGAAGTTCCTTCCTCTTTATCTTCTGTCCCTTCTTCAGAACAAGCACCTGCTCTGCGTATTCTTCCGGCGCGCCTATGCCGTATATGCAACTCACGGAAGAAACGATGATTATGTCTTTTCTTCTCTCGAGAAGCGATGACGTCGCCCTCAGCCTCAGCCTGTCTATCTCTTCGTTTATCGAAAGGTCCTTCGCTATGTATGTGTCGGTCGAGGGTATGTACGCCTCGGGCTGGTAATAATCGTAGTACGATATGAAAAACTCCACGCGGTTCTCGGGAAAGAATCTCCTGAACTCGCCGAACAACTGCGCCGCGAGCGTCTTGTTATGCGACATAACAAGAACGGGACGCCCGATATTCTCTATTACGTTCGAAATTGAAAATGTCTTGCCCGAGCCCGTTACGCCGAGGAATACCTGCTGCTTTTCGCCTCTTTGTATTCCTTCCGTTAACTGCTTAATGGCTTCGGGCTGGTCGCCCGTTGGCTTGTATTGCGCTTCTAATTTGAAATTCACTTTAACAAATATTCCTTTGCTTTTGAGTTATCGGGGTCCATCCTTATAACGGTTTCGAATTCCGTTTTCGCCTTTTCAATATCCCCCGATTCGAAATATGCGGCGCCGAGTTTCGAATGCGATTCAACGGTGCCCCCCGAGTACGTGACGTATTTCTCGTACATCTTCACGCTTTCCTTATACGCCTTGTTGTCAAAATATGTGTCGCCGATGTCACGCACGAATTTCGCCCTGTCTATTATTCCCTGCATCGAGTACATGAAATACTCGAGCGACTCCGCGTAAAAACCCCTGTCAAGATAAAGTCTTCCCGTTATGAGATTCAGGAACCAGTTGTCCCTTCTGCTCTTGTATTTGTTGAAAACTTTTCTTACCTCGGGATTTATATTCGTAGTATCGGAGTTGTTTACCTTAATGTTTACTATATCCGCGAGCATGTCGTACGAAATGCTCCTGTTCATGTTTAATATCTTTGCTTCCACGTTCGACGGCAGACGGAACACCTTCCTTATAGGACTGTCGTCCAGCAAGTATGTATCGATATACTTCTGAAAGAAATACAGGGGTCCGAAAAGCAGCGTGTGCTTAAGCGCGTCCCTTCCGCTGTAAACATCTATGCAGTACGCCATCTGCGCCCCCATCGAGTGAAAATACATTTCGTTTACTCCGATGGCGAACATGCTGTCTATTACTTCCTGCATCGCCTTCTCGTCAATCGCTTTCATCGTTTTCCTGAACAGTATGAAATCCTTCTCGAGCAGAGCCGACGGCCTGTTCGAAAGAAGTATCGGAGCGATGTAGTTCGAAACCCCGTTGCTGTAAACTTCGTCAAGAAGGTTGTATATGGTCGTGTCCGCTCCAGTGTAAAGGTACTTCATCACGTTTAACTGTATGTCGTCCCTTTCGTCGAAAAACAGTTCACGCGTCAGGTACTTCGTAAGTAGTTCGTAATCGTCCCCGAACCTGCTCAGGTCCATAAGTATTGAATTGTCCCTGTACCTCCATCCGCAGTTCCTGCTTCCGTAGAACATGTACACGCTGTTCTTGAAATCTATGTTCTCGGGAAAAAAGAGCGATAGCAGATAAGCGCTGTTCTCGAGTATGTTCTGCTCCTCCCTCTTCACGAGAGCAAGGCTTTTTCTGTACTCGTCGGAAAACTGCTCCACGTATCCGAAACACATGAACGCCAGAGGATTGCTGAGTATGTAAAGTTTTGTAAGCGGGTCGTTCCGCCTCACCTGCCTGAAACAGTTTATCAGGTCTTCACGCGTAACGCACTTGTTGTCGAAATTCTCCATCAGGAATTTCATCTCGGGTATCGAAACAAGTTCGTTCTCGTCCGCTCCTCTTGTCAGCGCGTCGAGTATCGCGTCCGCGGCGTTGTAGTTGAAGGTTATCTGAATGTTAGTCTTCTTCAGTTCGGTTGACTTGACGATGAACTTCCTGTCGCCGAACGGCTTTTTCTCCTCGCCGAAATTGTCACGTATGTTCGCCAGCAGCACCGCCGCCCTGACTATCCCTCCGAACGTCTCGGAAAAATCTGCATCCTTCACTGCGGGAATGTATATCTCGAAAAATTTTCTGCGGTTCTTCGCGATGTCTTCGTTTATTACCTCGGGCAGGTCCCTCAACTGATTTAAAGAATCAAGTTTCGCGAGTTCACGGAAAAGTATCCGCCCCTCCTCTATTCTGAACTCGTCGCGAAGGTATTTTATCTGCTCCTGAACCTGAAAGAGCCTCGACTGATCGTCAATAAGAAGGTCAACCCAGTCCCAGTCTTTTTCGAAATCGAAATTGTATCTGTTTTGAGCGAATGTATCGGCAATGAATAAAAACAGAAGCGATACGGTCAATGACACAGCCGGTTTTAACGAATGCATTAAGGTCAAATTAGTTTATTTAATTTCTGTAATTAAATTTATTTCCCTCAACACTGAATTAATTCTCGATAATTCATCATACCCCCCTGATTTTACTGTTGCCTTGCCCTTCGTGTGGGCAATAACCGCTATTTGCTCGCATTGCAGCACGTCGAATCCCGTCGCCTTCTGCAACTGGATTATTACCTCGTCCCAGAGATGGCTCGAGTTGAAAAGTATTAACTTTCTTAACTCGGGCGTGTCCACGCCGGTCGCGGACGATTCCTTCTCTTTCGTTGACATTCTGCAATTTTTAATTTCTCGAAAATCCGCACAGGTACGTGCACATGACGTCCTGAGCGTTTCTGTACTGCTCCCAGTTCGCTCCCTTGAAACCGTTCATCGCTATGTAAAAAATCAGCGGCTCGCTGTCGCGCGTTATCGCGTAACCCGTCAGCGTGCTTACTCCGTTTATCGAACCCGTCTTCGCGTGAATGTTCTTCTCCGCCTCGGTCCCTATCATTCTCTTCTTAAGCGTGCCGTCCACGCCCGATACGGGAAGCGAATAATAGAACACGTTGAATATCTTTTCCTGGTCAAAAAGATATTTCAGTAGATGTATCATCACGTTCGATGTTACGTAGTTGTACCTCGTCAGTCCCGAACCCTCAAGTATCTCGTACTCGCCGCGCGGTATGCCGAGTGAACTCATCAGGTCGGTAACCGCGTCCGTGCCCTTTTCAAGCGTGCCCGGCGCGCCTTTATACACCGCGCCGACAACCTTGAAAATCGTAATTGCCGAATGATTGTCGCTCGGCTTGTTCATGCTCGCGAGAACCTCGTCCATCGAATGAGTAACGCGCGCGATTTCCTTCGGCGAATCGGGCGTAACACCCGAGACTATTATCCCGTCAAGTTTTACGTTCTTTAATTCAAGTTCCGACTGCAGGAAATTCGCCGCCTCGACCGCTGCGTCAAGCCTGCTCGCGTTCTTGTCGAAACTCAGAGCGTTCACGTACGGCCAGTATTGAAGCCTCGTATCGCCCGAATAGTAATCCGCGAGCCCGAAATGCTTGCTGTCAAGATACGAATCGTCATATACTATGTTGCCCGTTATCTCCCTCACGTTCTTCAAAAGAAACGCCTTGATTAATTTCACGAGGTCCGTGCTCTTGAAATCAGGGTCTCCGAAACCCTTTAAATACAGGTTTCCGTTTATCACCCCGTCCGACAAATCCCTGTCGTCCGTGTACAGTATAGTCTTGAATTCGTAACCCGCGCCGAGATACTCGAGAGCGATTGCGCTCGTTATAACCTTCGTTATCGAAGCGGGTATCATTTTTGCCGAGGGCTTGTACTCGTAAAGCAGGTCGTATTTCGTGCCGCTCACTACCTGTACCGATACGTCGCAGTTCAATGTCTTTATGAGATTATCCATGCTCTCTTTAAGTTCCGTGATTCTGTCCTTTTCGCCCGCCGCGGCAAACGAAGGAATTACGAAACACAACAACAATAATATTTCTTTCTTCAGTAATTTCATTTATGAATAATCTTCTATTATTTTAAACGCTTTTCTTAAAATTCTTCTTGATTCCTTGAATGTAAGCCGCTCAGCCGCCTTGTCGTACGTGCACCACCTGTAGTTTAGTATCTCCCTGCCGTCTATCTTTACTTTTATTGTTTCCGTTTCCGCTATGTAATAATCAACAATTTTGTGTATGGTTACGGTTTCTTTTCTGAACGAATAATCGTCGCGGAGAAGAACTTTTCTTCTCAGAAAATCTATTTTCCTTATGCCCGTCTCCTCTCGAAGTTCCCTCACCGCCGTGTCTATCGGCTTCTCGCCCTTTTCAATGTGACCCTTCGGGAATCCCCAGTGACCCTGATGCTGCTTGATAAGCAGAAATTTCAACGAGCGCGGAAACCTGCTGTACACGATGATTCCGACCGAATGATTATGCTTTACCTTCAATATTGTTTCCTTTGTTTTTTACGCTGTTCCAGACAGCGTCCATTTCCTCGAGCGTCATGCTCTCGGGCTCTATGTTCCGCGACTTCGCGTACTTCTCGATTTCCCTGAACCTGTACGAAAATTTTTCAATCGTCCTTCTTAAGGCGTCCTCGGGATTTATTTTCATGAACCTTGCGTAATTCACGATTGAAAAAAGCACGTCGCCGAACTCGTCCTCGAGTTTTTCCTGAGTCTCGTTCTTTTCCATGTTCTCCCTTAACTCGCCCACCTCTTCAAGTATCTTTTCGTACACGGGCTTGTGGTCCTTCCAGTCGAAACCTACCTTCGCCGCTTTTTCCTGTATCCTGTAAGCGCGGAATAACGCGGGCAGTTCCGCAGGAACACCGTCCAGCGCGGATTCCCTGCCTTCCTTCTTCTTAAGTCTTTCCCAGTTTGTCTTGACTTCCTCGCTCCCGCTTACCTTCACATCCCCGAATATGTGCGGATGCCTCTGTATCAACTTCTTTGTTTCGTGCTCAAGCACTTCCGTCAGGTCGAATATCCCCGCCTCTTCTCCCATTACTCCGTGTATAACCACCTGTAGCATCAGGTCACCGAGTTCCTTCCTCAACTCAGTCATGTCGTTGTTGTCAATCGCTTCGAGCACTTCGTACGATTCTTCAAGCAGGCATCTCCTTAAACTCGAATGCGTCTGCTCCCTGTCCCACGGGCACTCCTTCCTCAATTTCCTGACAATATTAACAAACTCAAGAAATTCTTCGCTAAGTTTTCTGTCTTTCTCCGTCAATATATTTTCAGCATTTAATCATTTGTATATTGTATTCATATTACTAAATTACTATAAGTTATTCAATTTAAAAACGTTTCAAATCCTTATGATTAGAGCATTCCTGTCGCTTAATCTTGACGCCGATGCAAAAAGCCGGCTTAAAACACTTCAGAATGAAGTTAAAGAAATTATGGGACCCGAATCATCCCGCTGTATCAAATGGGAGAACATACATAATTCACACATAACTTTATTCTTTCTCGGCGACACCGAAGAAAAAACCGCTGACAGCATTCGCGCCGAACTCCGTGAAAAAATTACGGGCGCGGTTGGAGAAATTTTTCTCGAATATTCGGGAGTGTCCGCATTCCCCGGAGCGAAAAATCCCCGCGTGATTATCGCCGCTCTCAGAAGCCGCGACAATAAAATCTATGAACTCAATAAGAACACAGCGGATATTCTCGATGCCTACGGTTTCAAACAGGATAAGAAATTCAACCCGCACCTCACTCTCGGAAGAGTCAGACGCGAATCTCGCGTTCGCCTTCCCGATTTCAGCGGTATTGACTTCAATTTATTATTGAATTTTAAGGAACTTTTATTCAATAAAAGTGTTCTATCCTCAAAAGGGGCTGAACATTTTATTCTCGAAAAGTTTAGGTTGTAATTTTGGGGCATAAAAAAAGACAGATGCTTCAAGGAGGAAAAGCATCTGTCAATAAGGAGGAGAACAATAAAAATGAAAAACAACAATTGTAACTTATAGATTTTTTTGTCTTTTTTCCATACCAAAATTATTCCACAACTACTTTTTTTGCGTACTCTCTGTGGAAGGATTTCATCTGCTCCACGAGCGATAAAATGTCCTCTCTCGGCGGCAGTATGGTCGTCCTGAAATGCATCGTGTTCGGCATCTGTCCGAATCCCGAGCCGGGTACTACGCATATTCCCGTTTTTTCGAGAAGCGCCATGCAGTAATCAAAATCTCTCTTCGCGTCATACGCGTACAGTTCGTCAACCGCCATCTTGCTTATGTCAATTCCCTTTTTATGCGGAAGTTCGAACTTTACGAATGCGTACATCGCTCCGTGCGGAACCTCGCACTCCATTCCGTCAATCGCGTTGAGCCCTTCGCCGAGAACTCTTGACTTGTACTTAAGTTCGTTCAGAATTCCGTCGCGCTCTTTTTTGTAAAGTTCGTAACTCTCGTCTCCGGGTTTCGGAGGCGCGACCATCAGATATGTAACTATCTGCCCGTCAACGTTCGAACAAAGACCGACCGACTGAAGTTTTACCAACTGCTCGTAAACGTCGTCCGCCATGTTCCTTACTTCGAAATATCCGCCCCTGTGCCCGCATTCGCCGAGGAATCCCTTCGACACCGAATGAAAACTGAACAGCGTAACTTCCTTCTCGCCCATGTCGTGCATCGCCTTCGCGAACGATACGAATTTTATCCCTTCGAGATATACGTTTTCCTGATACACTTCGTCCGCGAGAAGAACGAGATTGTATTTTTTCGCAAACCTGATTATCATTTCCATGTTGTCTTTCGAAAGCACCGCGCCCGTCGGGTTTCCGGGATTAATAACGGCTATCGCCACGGGATTAATTCCCTTCCCCTTCGCTTCCCTGATGCTGTCCTCGAGTATCTTTTCGTTCAACTGCCAGGAATTGCTTTCGTCGAGAAAATATCCGATTTGCTTCGCGCCGTAAAGCGTGAGCGTTGCGCTGTACAGGGGATACTGCGGAATCGGAATCATCACGCCGTCATTGCCGCCTTTAAGAATCATCGTGAGCGCCGCCTGCACGCCCTTGCTCGCACCGTCCGTGAGAACTATCCTGTTCTTGTCCGCGGGTATGCCGTCCCTCTTCGTAATGAATTCCGCGACAGCGTCTCTTATGAACGCTATGCCCGAACTTACTGTGTATGCGCCCGTTCCCGTCGGATTCTTTTCCATTATCATCTTCGCTCTCGCCATAACGTCGGCGGGATAAATCTTCTTGGCGTCGGGATTGTTTATAAGTTCGGGATATTCGAGAACCGAAAGCACCTGCCTTATGAATGTCACCGGCTTCTGCTTCAATGCCTGCGGATTTCCTATGTTGCAGTATATTATCTTTCTTCCCTGCTCTTCAAGTTCCTGCGCTCTGGCTACAATCTTGCCTCTTACGGCGTACTGCGCCTGAATGAGATTAGGGTTCACGTCTTTAATGGTCATCATAAATTTGAGGTTTTGTGTTATACAAAAATACAGTAAACGGGTGTGTTTTTAAAGTATAAACGGACGGGTGTAACCGGGCAAATCGCCATCCCAGAATTCATATCTTAACCGCCGAATACGCGAAAGACGCGGAATCCAAAAACCCCTTATGGGAAAATATTAAAATCCTTATGGAAAATAAGAAGCAGGAATGCCCGCGGGCATCCCTGCTGACTAACAAATTAATTACAATAACTTTGTACGCCTTTACTTTATCAAAACCATCTTCTTCGTCTGAACAAAATCACCCGCGGTAATTCTGTAGAAATAAATTCCTGACGACAGACGCGAAGCGTTGAACTGCACCGTGTAATACCCCGCCCGCTTCACTTCATTCACGAGCGTTGCTACTTCTCGTCCTGTATTGTCGTATATCTTTAATGTTACATTACCGTCTTTCGGCAAAGCGTAATTTATTGATGTCACGGGATTGAACGGGTTAGGATAGTTTTGAGAAAGATTAAACTTATCAGGGATTTCCGGATTGAGAACAAAAGTATCGCCTTCCTCACCGCCTCTTATCAGATATTGAGATGTAATCGCTACAAAATCTGAATAAACGGAAGCCCAGTTTGTCTTATCGACCGCTTTAATTTTATACCTAATTCTATTTACATCCCCCTGCCCTATTCCGTCACATTCGCCGTATGCTGCATAGTCGATGTAAGACGGAGGTGTGTCTTTATCAATTGTTATATCCGCGATTTCGGTATAATTCTGCGGAACCGTATTAAGAGCATCGAACGCTCTGAATATTTTATACCTCTTGGTTGTCGTGAAATCCTGTATCATATCCGGCTCCAAGTTATGGTTCCAGGTAAGTATAGGATACCGTTTGCCGTCCATGCAATCTGTTCTGTCTATCTTCAAAAACATTGGACGTGAAGGGGGCGTCAGTGCTAGAATTTGATCTTCGGTTTTGTTATTCTCCCCAACTTTATAAATATCTAGTGACGCTGTCGTGTTATTTAAAGTGTGATAATATATGAATATGCGGCAGCCATTTTGGTTATTATCCCATTGAATTGAACTTGGATTGGAGTAAGGAGAGAACATTTCGTTATATCCCAAATTAAAGGCATCCCAGCGGTCGCCATCTTTTTCTCTTGATGTCCAATAATCATTATCATTTGTGAAAATTCTATCTGTCGCTTCTCCGCCTAATACAATGTGCCTTTTACCCTTACTAAACCATACATCATAAGCGGAACCAATACCCGTTTGATGTCCAGCAGATCGGCCATCTTTGTTTGTGTATTAACCTTCACTATTGTCATTTAATAATAGGGCAGGTATAGAAGTTCTTTCGTAAATTGGTACTTGTTGTGTACTGGACCAATCAGGCGTAGTAGTTCCGAAGTATTCCCAATTCCATAAACCATCGGCGCACTCCAGGTCATTTGAACCTGGAAAATTTAAATCCTGATTGTGATGATAAATATAAATACCCTTTCCATAATCAACATTCGGGTCTAACACCCTATCCCAAATTCCTCTGGTTGTATCACCGAGCATTGTTCTATCATAATGCGAAATCTGTCTGCGGTTAGCAATTAAAAAATATTCACTTGTATTATTTATTGGAATTTGTAATATCTCTCCATCGCTATTTCTTGAAGAAATATCTCCCAATGTTTGTGTTGATGAAGAAAAATCAATTATTCTTGTTGATAAATATCCAAGTTTTTTGGATTCCCATGCCCCAAGGTAAACCTCACTACCCATTATTCCGACTCCAGGAGCAGTGTGTCCACCACCAAATAAATAATGTCCATATTCGTGCTTAGCAATATTAAACACCCAAGATTTTGATGCTGGACCACCAGCAGTACCCACAATTGTCAGACCTGACGCAAGACTTGTAAAGAAACCATCATGAATATATTTCCCACCTGGAACAGGAATGGAAATTCCGGAATTAGGATCGGGTCCGAGTAAGGCATATCCAGGGGCATTCTCGTAAAATAATCCGTCCACAGTCTTTGTCCTGTGAACCTTAAAAATCATGTCGATATAATTTTCAGGGCTCCAATTAAAGTTACCATCTGAACCAGACCAGTTATCATATTCTTGCCAGTCGATGCCAGCACTTATTAATTTATCAATAATTTCTGCGTTCATATCTCTCAAACCAGTACCAAGATAATGAGTAGCATCATACGTCAAAATAATATTGTATACTTCTCCTGTCACATGCAAATGTCCTTTACTCACTTCCTGAAACCAATCGCTTAGACATTCAGTGTTTTCGTTATACCTATCCCAATAATTCCCAACAGAATTTTGCGTGAGAGCAAGCATTTCATTCATAAAAACCGGTGGCTGACCAATGGGCCAATAATCTGCTTCTATGGTTTCATTTGCAAATTGAACAAAAACTAATATTACTTTTAAAGATGCATCAGAAGGTGCACCAGTAACATCTGTTTTATGTGGTTTATAATAACCGCCAATTACATTCTGTGGAGATGATTTCCCATTAATATATACCGAATGAGGACAAGCCTCGAGATAATTTTGTGAATAAGTTAAATTTGATAATCCTATCAGC
>DATMXZ010000273.1:0-2766 GCA_035561235.1 Ignavibacteria bacterium | reverse complement strand
GATTGATTTTACCCTATTGCATATTATAATTCAAACAAACAATAATTTATGTGTTCAAGATTCGAGAATAAAGAAACCGGGCTTTCGATTTTCACAAAAATCACTAAGGATTTTGACATTAAGGTTGTCAACAAGGCGCCTGAGAACCTGAAACAAATCGATATAAGACCGACCGAGGATATACTTATACTAAAGAACACGGAAGGGGCTCTTGAGATAAACAGAAAGACGTGGGGAATAAAGTTCGACGAAAAGTCCCCTCTGATTTTTAATTCAAGAATCGAGACAATCAAATCAAAGAGTTACTGGGGAAATTTGTTCTCGAGAAACAGGTGCCTGATACCCGCGACAGCATTTTACGAATGGGTGCAAGCGGACAGGATAAAGATACCGAACAGGATTGCTCTCACGGAATTCAAATTGTTCTTCATGGCGGGAATTTATGTAAAGATAAATGGTAACTTCTGCGCATCGGTGATTACGACGGTACCCAATACAAGAATCGCGGCAATACACAACAGGATGCCCGTTATACTGCTTCCGGAAGAAGGAATAAAGTTTCTCGATGCGGATAAGGAGTCGGCTCTTTCTCAATGCGAGCCGCTCAGTGACAGCGTTGAAATGACGGTGGACACATCGGATGAGATTACTACTATAAAGCAAAAGGAAGCGATTGAAAAGAATAAAAAAAGGGGTAAATAAATTTACCCCTTTATATAAAATTACGAAGCGTTTACTTCATCAATATCATAGTTTTCTTATCCGTGAAATCTCCCGCCTGAATCGTGTAATAATACACACCAGTTGAAAGGTTCGCCGCATTGAACATTACATAATGTTCGCCCGGATTCTGATTTTCCCTGAAGAAAGAAGTTATTTCCCTTCCGAGCAGGTTATAAACCGTGATTTTAACGTTCGTCATCTTAGCCAGACTGTAATCAATCCTCGTAACGGGATTGAATGGGTTCGGATAATTCTGCGAAAGTTTGAATGAAGCAGGAGTTTCGCCGCCGATGATTGCAGTGGCGCCTGTAACCGTAATTGATACCGTTCTCTGATGTACGGGTGTTCCGTTAGGACCTTTCGAAGTAACCGTGAGTGTGTATGCACCCGGCGTAACGTTATTGACTCCGACCCTGACTATCAAGGAATCGGGATAAGATTTCAATTTATTGCCGCCCGCGGACGGATAAGTTATTGCGAAAGAACCTATCGCCGGAGTCGGTGTAACGGTTGATGTTACTATAACGGTATCTGTATATAACTTCACTGAAGGAACGACCATCTTGAAGTCAAAAGTTCCGTTAGGATTGGCAATCGTACCCGATGTCGGATTCATTCTCATCGCGAAATCAGGGAAATAGCCGACGTAATTTCCGAAACTGTTATTTCTGAAATCCGTCCAGGCAACCATAGCGACTTTCCCGTTTGAACTGAGATAATCATAATCGCCTAAATACGCGGGTGTACCGCCGTTGCAGGAAGTACAATTGATTCTGAATTTCTTGTTAGAAATTGGTTTGTTCGGCTGGAACGTTGCACCGCCGTCTGAAGAAAATGTACCATAAACCATACAACTGTCGCTTGTGGGGCAGTCTCTGGTATCGAGCCATTTAATGTAAAGTTTACCGGTTTTGATATCGCACCATGTTGCCGGGAACCAGTTGTTATTGCTTGTAGTATTAGCGTCATCGTTCACTACTACCGCTGCGGACCAGGTAGTTCCAAAGTCTGTTGAATACCTTAAATAAATATCGGGCTTATTGCCACTGCCATCGGGTGTATTCTTAGCATAGGTCAAATACAATCTGCCTCTATAAGGACCGTTGCTGTTATCGGCGGTAATAAAAGGATAGGGTCTTGTTCTCATATTCTGAACAGAGTGTCTGCTGCTGACATACGTGCCGACATAACCCGCAAAATTCTGTGAACTCTTAAGCGACCAGGTTGTACCGCCGTCAGTTGAGCAATAGAAATTGTAAGTCGCGGCAGTAGATGAACCCGTATGCGTTACGACGTAGAATGCTCCTCCGTTCACCGTGCCGTTCGGTCCGATGCAGGGCATCGCGCCGGGAAGGGTGTTGGAGTAAGAAGCGACCTGAGTCCAGGTTACACCAAGGTCAGTAGACCTTTTAATGTTGCCCGGCGTCATCACCTGGATAAGGTAATTGGCATAAGGACCGCCTGTTTGGACCGCTGCAATCCAGTTCTTGTCGTTTCCGGTACCCGCGAAAGACGTCGTGTAAAAATTGACGCCGCCGTTAGTAGAAACGGCAACTTTAGTACCTGAAATTGAACCGTACATATTGTCAAAGTACAAATTACCCGCGCCGTCGAATGCCATAACGGGATCGCCTCTCATAGTGTTTGACCAGGTCGGCTGCGTTGACGCGAACCAATCGAGTCCATTAAGAGTGTAGTAAGAGTAAGCGCCGTAAGAGGTGCTTAAATTATTCCACGCGCCGGCAAAATTCGTCGGGTTCAGTGGATTTCCCGCCATACCGACTTCAGCAAAGTCAGTTCCAATATTCCAGTTGTCGTAATCACCGATAGTAACAACAGCATTCGGAGAGAATAAACTCGGTGGAAGTTCAGGACGAATGTACACCGGATAATCCCGATTTGGATCAACGACCTGGGAATTAACTGAAATCGAGATTACCGAAAGTATAACAAGAAATAAAACTGTAACAATGGAGAGAAGAGATTGTTTCATTTTGTATTCCTTTTTATTTTTTGAAAGTTTTTATAAAAATTATTGAGTCA
>DATMXZ010000272.1:0-4082 GCA_035561235.1 Ignavibacteria bacterium | reverse complement strand
GAGACAGACATTATGTAGTTCTCCGAACTTTTCCTGATTTTCGCAATTTCATTTTCCGTCAGGTCTCTGATTATTTTTCCGGGCGAGCCAGCCACAAGCACACCTGACGGCACTTCGAAATTTTCCCTGACGAGCGTCCCTGCGGCAATGAATGAATTAGAATTTACAACACAATTATCCAGCAATACCGCCCCCATTCCTATCAGGACGTTATCATTTAACGTGCAGCCGTGAATGACAGCCGCGTGCCCGATGGTTACGCCGTTTCCGATTATAAGCGGATACTTCAAATACGTGTTATGCAGGACGCTTCCGTCCTGAACGTTAGTCCTCTCGCCTATGCGTATGTAATTCACGTCGCCCCGAACGACCGCGTTGAACCACACGCTGGAATCTTTTCCGATTTCCACGTCCCCGATTATCTTTGCACCTTCGCACACGAAGACGGATTCGTGCAGTTTCGGGGTAATACCTTTATATGAAATTAACATTTGAGTATAATTTATTTGTATATTAAAATTCTTCTCGGCGCTACGCCAGCCGTGAATGCTTTCTGCAACTGCCCTGACGCATTGTATATGCTGAATGTTCCGCTCGTCGAAAAGTTTTTCGCGTCGAGAACGTAATGAGCGCTGTTTACCACATCGTATGCATAACCGTAAATGTACGACGTCCCCGCGGGAGCCTCGATGAATTTCGTGAATACCCTCGTATCGAGATTTAGTTTTATAATATCGCCCGCGTATCCGATAAAATAAACATCCTTCGACAGTTTATCAGGTGAAATATCCTTCGAGAATCCATACGGCGACGTTAGCGTGTCCGACAGTGAGTATCCGAACGTATCGAAAATGAATATTCTGCCACCTATCCCGGGACATCCCGCGATTAACTTTCCGTCATTCGTTATTGCAAGCGAAGACGGGTCGCGGTCAACCCTTAATGTTTTCAATACTTCATTCGAATTTGCGTCTATTACGGTTATGGTCGAATCATAAGGACCTCCGTAAACAGAAGTGTTGCAAACGTAAACCCTGCCTGATGCTGATACAATCTCCTGCGGATAAACACCTGCCTGTATATCTTTCACGAAATTCATATTGCCGTCAAGTACCGAAACATTTCCCGCAGGTCCGTTAGTAATGTAAAACTTTCCGTTCTCGTAACAAAGTGAATAAGGATTAGTGCCCACCTGTTTCTGCTCGAGAACCGTTCCGTTCAGGTCCGTTTTGTATATCGTGCCCGCGGAATTGTAGTTACCCTGCTCCGTTATGTAAAGATACCCGCTGTTACTCACAATGCCGTCGGGAAACAGCCCGAATGAACCCTGATTAAGAATGTTAATGTGAAAAGTATCTTTCGCCGAGTCGTAATAAGATAACTTTCCCGAACCCGGCGACATCGTTCCTTCAGATAAAATATAAGCGCCTTTGGTTGCCGTGATTATAGTGTTGTTGACAGGATTATCACTGCAGGATGATATTATTAATGCGGATATAAGAAACAACAGATATAATGCTTTTTTCATTTTTGTATTTTAAAATTCAATTCCCTCTCTTGCGGGTATTCCATTATCGAAGTAATGTTTTACTTTTCTCATTTCCGTTATGAGGTCGGCGGATTCTTCAATCTCTTTCCATATCTTGTGTCCCGTCATTACCATTTCAAACCGCCTGTTCTTTTTGAACAAGGCGATTAGTTCCTCGACATCGGGCTTCGATATTAAATTGTAAGCCGCCGCCGCGATAGATTCGTCAAGAATCAGCAAATCCTGTTTCCCTTCCGTGATAAGCGTTCTGGCTATATCGAGTCCCCTTCGCGCTTCGGCGAAATCGCTGTCTTCGTTATTGAACCTGAAAGTGCCGTCGGCGTTCATTCTTTCGCAGCCGGTAGGATACAAATCTATATCATAACCGGTCTCCTTGAGTTTCCTTATTACGATTCTCTCTGAATAATGCTCGTTGCTGCCGTCGTATCCTTTGTCGAACTGGACTATCGCGACTTTCTTGCCCGCTCCGAGCGCCCGTACCGCGAGCCCTACGGCGCTTGTTGTTTTTCCCTTGCCGTAGCCGTAGTAAACGTGCAGGCAGTTCTTTTCCTCGGACGTGAGTTTCGAGTAGTTCTCTATCGTCTCGAGAACTTTCTTTCGGTGCCTGCTTCCACCTTTAATGTTTGTGTCGGACATGTTAGTAAGTTAATGTTATTGTAAATTTGTAATTTCGCAGAGGCATCGGATAACCATATACTATCTGATAATCCGAATTCGTTATGTTGTTTATTTCGAATGCCGCCCTGAACTTAAATGCACCGGCGTTTATATTCGTGAAAATATTTCCGTCAAGCGTTAAAGCGGGTTTCATCTTAATAGTGTTTTCGTAATCCGCGTAACGTGTCCCGGTGTACGAAAAAAATAAATTCAATCCCGACTTCCGGTACGCTATGCCCGCGTCTATTTTGAACATGTCGGAAGGTACGAAAATCAACTGCTTGTTCAACGACGGATCTCCTGTGAAATCGGATGAAGTCTTGATTGATGACGTATGCGTGTAATTTGCCTTTAAACTGATATCTGTTTCTTTCGTAATCCGCGAATTGTGCGAAATTGCCGCGCTGATTACATCCGATGATGATGACGATATGTTAACGGGTGTCCAGTAAACTGAGGCGGAAGGTCTCCAGACGATTTTATTGTCTGCCCTGACACGGCTGTAGTTAATCTCCACGCTCGCGTTTCCGAAAAATCTGAATTCGGATAAAACTCCCGCGTCAATGTTGAAAGAAGTTTCAGGCTTCAACGACCCGTTGCCTCCCGTTTTCCAGTATAATTCGTTAAAAGTCGGCGCTCTGTATGAATTTCCCGTACCCGCTTTCAGAATGAACAAATCACTGCCCAGCGGTTTGTAATTTAATCCTAACTTTCCAGTAACTACGTTCTTACCGATATCGGATATGTTTTCAAACCGTAACGACGGGTATATTCTCAGATTCTCCGCAGTCCTGTAATCAATGTTTGCGAATATTGCTGTCGAAAATCTTTTTCTTCCTTCTTCGAGTTCGTTGCTCTGTATGCTGCCCGTGAACAAATCCGCTCCTGCCAGATATTTTATGTCCGCCATTTTGAACTGGTAACTTAGCGAAATTCCCGACGTGAGATTTTTATAGTAACTGTCATCGAAAGGAAGCGATAAATAATTCATCAAGTAGTTCTGAAAATTGACGGATGCGCGCAGAACGCTTCCGCTATGTGATGTATGTTCGTAATTTAGAATGTTGTTCCATATCTTGTCTTTTTGAAAAGCGTTCATCGGAGCCGAACCTATTTCAAGTCCGGGTATCTGCCTGTTCACGGCGCTGTAGAGAGTCATGAAATTCAGTACATCGTTCCTGCTTCCATACGAATACTGGACAAGAATGTTTTTTCTCTCAAGGGAGTTGTTATCGCGGTGTTTCAGAATATTTCTGTAACCGTTGAAATAGTAATAATCGAAATCGTCGTCCGTCTTTTCAAAGTCGAATGCCGTCTTGAAATCGTGATCGCCGCTGTTATACTTCACGCTGGCTATCGCGTTCCTGTAATTGTAAGAACCTGCCCTCGCAGTGAATACTGCCCGGATTCTGTCCGCGCTTGTATCATCGGAATTTCCAAAGGTCGAAATGTTCACGACTCCGCTCAAAGCATCGCTTCCGAAATAAGAACTGCTTCCCGACGGAATCACTTCAATCGATTCGATGTCTTCGTTCGATATAAGCGACAGGTCGAATTGCGAGTTCTGTATTGTGTTTAACCTCGTTCCGTTGAGAAGTATCAGCGTATGCTCGGCGTTCATTCCGTTAACGGAAACGGTTTTTAATGATGAAAGCCCGCCGTATGATTTTATAAAAACATTGCAGGCGCGCTGCAGCACGTCCGAGACCCTGCTTCCGTTCGTGTTGAGAATTTCCTGACGGTCGAAGCGCTGAAAGGGATAAAAGGAATCTTCTTTGCTCAAACCGAGACGGCTCGAAGACACGTTTATAACGGGAGCAGTAAATAAAAGCGAATCAAAGTCGCTTTGCGAATTTGCTGCAGAAAAACTTAGAAA
>DATMXZ010000271.1:0-5028 GCA_035561235.1 Ignavibacteria bacterium | reverse complement strand
ACCTTAAGTATGTAATCAATACCTTTTGCGATAAATCCACCGTCATTCGCTTTTAATATTTCATTAAAGTCATATTGAATTCCGGCATTTAAATATGTTTTTATCCAAACAATATTTCCGTTTGTGTCGAACTTACCCAGAAAGGCCGTATGGTTAGAATAATCATTATTTAATGAACAGTTACCGCCCATTAAAAAACCTCCGTCATCAAGAGAAAGACTTGTATAAACACTACAATTAGATGCCCCCGAGATTAAATACTTTTTAGCCCATATTGAATCGCCGTTGATATTTATCTTGATTGCTTTTGCCGTGGAAGGTATTTCATCTTCACCGAAACCGCTTACAACAAAATTCCCGTCAGATAATTTACATATCGTATTAGCGCCTTCCTCTTTTCCCGGAATGAACCCGAATGCCCGTTCCCAGGTCTGGGAATAGACATTATTTATACAGAACAGGAATACAAAAAAAATTATCCACTTTTTCATAGCCCTGAGTTTAAATGGTTAAAATCAATATATAATAATGTTTTTTAAATTAAAATGTATTAAAATATTTTGGGTTGTTGTAGTTGATGGGGTCTTTATAATTTGACACTGGAACCGTTATACTTGCCGTATATCGGTTTTGCCTCATTTCCAAGACGATGAATCGCCGTGGTATACCGGTTTTTGGAGAGTTATGAAATTTTTAATAATACTGCCGTCCCTATGGGACTGTTCGGGCTGGATTCCTTTTTTTCTAAAATAATGTCGTCCCTTCGGGACTATACTGTCATCGCTCTTGCTCTTGAATCTGCGCAATCCGCTCTTTCCGCCCAATCACGCGGGAACTATAAAAATCTCTGTTCTTCTAGTGTACTCAGTGCCTTATTGGTTTGCTCTGAATAGTTCGAGCCAATCAGCGAAAATTAGCGGCTAATTTTCTTCTATTGAAATTTTCCTGATGGTTTCCAAATCCGGTGATTGAGAAGAAGATAAATAAAAGTATAAATGAAAATCCCCGTTAAACGGGGACAATTTAAGATTTAAAATTTTCAATTTAAAATTGCTATTTAACTCCGTGCATCATTTTAAGCAGGGGCTTTACAAGCGCGAATAGAATCAGCGCGCTCACGCCCGCAAGTATAACGAAAATCAGGAAGAAGTCAAACGTCGTGTTAATCGGGAATCCGAGCAATACGGGATGATGACCTTCAGTCGGATAGAATGCGCTCAATACTCCCGAGAGTTTGAAAGACGTTCCGAGCGAAAGGAACCAAACCGCCATAAGTACGGAGCCGAATCTTATCGGCGCGAGTTTTACAATCATTGAAAGTCCGATTGGCGACAGCGACAACTCCCCTATCGTCAGGACAAAGTACATAATTATCAAAGGCGCGATGCCGACCTTTACGCCGGCCGGAATTGTCTTCACGGCATAAGCCATTATTACCCAGGCAAGCGACATCAGAAGCAATCCGAGAGCAAGTTTAAATGGAATCGATGGTTCGGAATTTCTTTTAGAAAGAAACGTCCAGATAACAGCCATCAGCGGAGCGAACGTTACTATGAAAAGAGGACCGAAGCCCTGAAAAACTGAAGGCGGAATGCTCCAGCCAAAAATCGAACGGTCGACGGAATTATCGGCAAAGTATGTCAGAGAAGAGCCTATCTGCCCGAAGGCAATCCAGAAAATCATAGTGAAGACTACAAGCACGAACATCGCGATGATTTTTTGCTTTTCAATCTTAGTAAGCGACCTGTCCGTAATTATCGACAGCGGCGCGGTGAAAAAAGTCGCGTATATAAACGAGCCTATCGTATCCGCTTTAATCACCAAATAGAATAACAAGAACAGAATAACAAAGACGGCAAGATTTATTGAAATCTGCTTCGCGCTTACCCCTTTGGTCTTATCTTTCGGCTCGTTCTTAAGTTTTGCGGGCGGAACGGCGCCGACCGGCGTGCCGTCAGGTCTTACTACATATTTGTTCTTGAGCGGTATGAAAATGACGAGACTAAGTATCATCCCGATGCCCGCGGCGAAGTACCCCCATTTGAAATCGGCGAGGTTTCCCGTGTTGCCGAGAAATCCGCAGATAATGGGAGCAAGCAGACCGCCCATATTTATTCCCATATAGAAAATCGTGAATGCGGAATCAATTCTCCTGTCGCCTTCGGGATACAACTGCCCGACCATCGAAGAAATGTTCGGTTTGAAGAAACCGTTTCCGAGGCAGAGAAAAATCAGACCCGTGTAAAGCAGAGCGGAGGCAGCAGGTTTATTCTCGAACAGAAGTCCGCTCGTGAATAAAAGGAACTGTCCGAACGCCATCATAGTACCGCCTATCACAATCGATTTCCTGTTACCGAAATACCTGTCGGAAACAAATCCGCCTATCAGAGCCGTAATGTAAACCATACCTGTATAGTTTCCGTATATGAGGTCGGCGAATGTTTTTTCAAAAGTAAGAGCCTGTATCATATAAAGATAAAAGACCGCCTGCATTCCGTAGAAACTGAATCTTTCCCACATCTCAGTGAAGAAGAGCAGGAACAATCCGCCCGGGTGTCTAAGTTTTTCTGTTTGTGTCATTCGTTGAATAAATAATTATTTTGACGCTTCTGTTTCCAATGCCGCCTCTTCTTTCGCTTTTTTCTGCGCCGCGCTCAGTTCAAGTCCGTGAGCGTTCGGTCCTGTTTCATTTTTTCTAAGCATAAACGCGAAGAACAAGCCGAGAAAACCGAGTATCGAAAATATCCACATTCCCATTCTGTAACCGGTAGGATTCGACGCGCTTGCGTTCGAGAAATCGTTTGCCCAACCGATTAAGATATTAAATCCTGCGAGACCTATATTTTGAATCATAGTCATCAATCCGTACGCGGTGCCGAGTTTTTCTTCCCTTACAACCAACGCTACGGAAGGCCACATCACTGCCGGTATCAGAGAGAACGCGAATCCCATCATTGCCATCGGTACGATAAGCGCGTAAGGAATCACGGCTTCTTCGATTCCGAAAGCGGGAAGCGCGATATTAAATCCGCCCTGAATCCCTATCATTCCGGGCAGGTCTACCTTGTACGCCATTATCAAATAAACGGGTATTATGGTAAGCGAGCCGAGCATCATCAGCAATGAGCGTTTTCCAATCCTGTCCGACAGCAGTCCGAACAACGGAGTAAAAATCATCGCGGCAAGTGTGAGTATGCTTGAAAGATTTCCGCCGACTTCGCGCGTCGTTCCGTGTGCTTCCTGAAAAAATTTAATCGCGAAAGTCTGGAACGGGAACATCGCGGAATAAAAAGTAACGCACAAAGCAGTGATGAACCAGAATGATTTTCCGAATTTGAAAAGTTCCTTGAACTCAATTTTATCCTGCTCGCCGTCCTTCGGCATATCATATTTTTTCGCCGCGTAAACGTCCATGAAATAATAAAATATAATGCATATTACGGCGAAAATGCCCGCGAACACTGTAATCCACAGGGGCGTCTGCCAGTACGAATAAAGGCTTTTTCCCCAGGTCGGAGAATTCAGCGCGAGGAACGAACCGAGTCTTGCGACGGTGAGATTGAGACCGAACGCGAACGACAATTCCTTTCCTTTGAACCAGCGCGCGATGATTGTTGTTATCGCGACAATCATCGATTCGGCTCCGAGACCGAAAATCAACCTGCCCGTCGCCATCAGCGCGAGGTTTCCCTGCAGCGCCGTAACGAGCGCGCCTATCATTATTATCACCGTAAATATAAACACGGATTTCCGGGTCCCGATGCGGTCAATTATCAAACCGCCTATTAGAACCATCAGTATGTTAGGTATGCTGTAAATCGCGTTAAGCAGACCGATTCCCGAGTCAGAGAAATTCAATTGCTCTTTGAGCACGTCGGCAAGCGGACTGATTGAATCGTAAATGTAGTAGTTTCCGAACATCGCGAAACTAATCAGTATCAGGGCAAGCCATCTCATAAAAGCGGTCGGCTGCGGCTTCAACGGAGCGGAAGAAGTGTTATCACTCATTGTATGTTATTGTAATAATAAAATTTTACAAATGTAAATAAAATCGCTTTCATCCGAAATGTTAAAAGATGAAACGCGGCTTTGTTTCTTAGATTTACAAATCAAAGGCGTACGAAAATTTCGCCGCGACAGTGAAAGAGCGCTTCGTGCCGTCGGAATTGTCATCGCGTTTTAGCATCGGAAGAAAGAGACTTAAGCCTCCGGACAGGTCCTTGCTGAAATTATACATAAGACCGCCAAGTAAGTTCAACTGAAAGAATTCGCTGTCCTTTATTTCCGACGCGGGGAGATTAGAACTCGAATACTCGGATTTGACAAGTCTCTTTATTCCGAGGACTTCGAATTTAATCAACAGGTCATCCGCCTTGCGCAGATACCCGGCTCTGAACATGAAGTCGGGACCCCGCTTGAATTTAACCTCATCGTCCTCAAAATTCGAGAACGGTATTTGAAAACCAGCGGACAAATTCAGGAAGGAATAATTGAAATCCGCGCCAAGAATAATGTCATTGCTGCCCTGCGCGTTGAAATACCTGAACTTATCGGGTTCGAGACCGGAAGTAGCGAGTTTCAGACCTCCCGTCAGCGTAAAGTTTTTCAGTTTTCCCGCGGGTATGTGATAGTTAGCCAAAACAGTCGCGTCCGCTATTCCGTTTCGAGACAGCGCGTTAGGTGAATTGTAAACGACTGACATGAATGGCAATACCGCCGACAGAGAAAACGTTTTAGAAAAAACGAAATTACCTCCGAGTTTGAATTCGTGAACGGTATATTCGTATTCGTCGTATGTTTCATTTCCCGATTGACCATACGAATACTCGAAATTAATAGAACTTTTCTGACTTCCGCTCTTGTTGTGTTCGCTTCCGATTATGCAGATTCCGGCGTCCGAACACTGAGAGTAAAGACTGCCTGCAAAGAGGAATATCAGCGAAGCGAATAATACTGATTTGAATCTTTCCATACGGTTTATTTGATTATTGGTTTTATAAAAAATATCTTATTTGAATAATATAAACC
>DATMXZ010000270.1:0-5563 GCA_035561235.1 Ignavibacteria bacterium | reverse complement strand
ATCATAATATCCGCGCTTTCACTGTTTTCTTTTATAGGCAACAACACAGAAATTAGCGGAAACAAAGACACGCTTGTCTTTCCCGGCGAAAAGCACTTTAAGAATTTACGGATGCTCACCGAAGGGAAGGAAAACGCCGAAGCGTATTTTTCGTATGACGGCAATAAACTCATTTACCAGACGACACTCGGACACGACTGCGACCAGATTTATACGATGAACATTGACGGCTCGGACAAGAAACTAGTCAGCAGCGGAAAAGGAAGAACGACCTGCTCTTACTTCTTTCCCGACGGGAAACACGTGTTATACGCATCGACGTTCGGCGCGAATGACAAATGTCCTCCGCCGCCCGATTACTCAAAAGGTTACGTGTGGGCGCTCTACAACGAATACGATATTTATAAGTCGAATGCCGACGGCAGCGGAATAGAAGTTCTTACATCTTCTCCCGGTTATGACGCTGAAGCAACCATATCGCCAAAGGGCGATAAGATTGTATTCACTTCCACGCGCGACGGCGATATCGAACTGTATTCGATGGACCTCGACGGAAGCAATGTCAAACGCCTCACCTGCGAAGAGGGTTATGACGGAGGAGCGTATTATTCCTATGATGGCTCGATGATTGTTTACCGCGCATCACGCCCGAAAGACGGTAAGGAACTCGATGAATACAGAACGCTGCTTAAAGAAGGTCTAATTCGCCCCCACGCTCTCGAAATATTCGTAATGAATGCCGACGGTTCGAACAAGCGCCGTGTCACGAATAACGGAGCGGCAAACTTCGGTCCGTACTTTTTCCCGGATGGAAGAAGAATCATATTCTGTTCGAATCTCGGCGACCCGAAAAGCAGGAACTTCGACCTCTGGGCAATTGATATAGACGGAACTAATCTCGAGCAAATCACTTTCAACAATTCATTTGACGGATTCCCGATGTTCTCGATGGACGGAAAGAAATTTGTTTTCTGTTCAAACAGGTACGGCAAGGCTGCTGGCGAAACAAATGTCTTCATCTGCGACTGGGTTGATTGACACCTGCTCACGTTTCAATTTACCTGAATACTGAATATCGCATACTTCCGTTTCACATCGCAATAAATTGATTTTTCCGCGCACATCCAAATAACTGTTTTATAGCAGTTTATTTAGTTTGAACATATTTTTTCTGGCTTTAAGTATTCCTGTTATTTTAGTATTTTTAGAATTACTTATCAATCTCTTACAATGATTAGCAGCAGAAGAAAACTCATTATAAATATTCGGGACTTTACGGGCATAATTCTCGGCAGTATTATTTTCGGTATTTCCTATTCGTGGTTTCTTATACCCTTTAAAGTTTCGCCGGGTGGCGTCGGCGGCATAGCGCAGGTTATTTATTACTTCGTCGGAATACCCGCCGGCGTGTCTATGCTAATCATTAATATTCCCCTCTTCGTTATAGCGTGGTTCTTCCTCGGCAAGCAATTCGGGTTCAAGTCATTTTTCGGAATGTTCATGGGCTCGATATTCATTGACTTGACGAGTCCCGAATTACTGTACAAGCAGTTCGCGTTTCTCAGGGAGTTTATAAATACGCAGTACTGGGCGTTCACCGACAACATACTTCTCGCTTCGCTCGCAGGCTCCGTGCTGCTTGGTCTCGCGCTCGGAATAATATTCAAATTCAAAGGCTCGACGGGCGGTACGGATATTCCCGTCGCGATGCTTAAACAGTACACGGGACTTTCAATAGGCTCGGGATACTGGGTGATAGAAACACTCATAATATTCTCTATCGGAGTGGCGTTCAGAGATTTGAATTTAATAATCTGGGGTTACCTTAACCTGTTCATAACGACGCAGATTGTCGATATTACTGCCGAAGGTCTTCCTTACGTAAAAGGCGCGTACATAATGTCAAAATGTGAAGACGCAATAAGAGAAAGGGTGATATCCGAACTGGACAGGGGCATAACTGTTTTCAAGTCCGAAGGCGGATATTCTGGCGAGAAGCAGAATGTTCTTTTCATTGTCGTCAACAGGAGCCAGGTAACGCCATTGAGAAGAATCGTCAAGGAAGAAGACCCTAAGGCTTTTATGATTTTGGTTGACGTAAACGACGTGATGGGCGACGGATTCAAGACGAGAACGATTGATTTTCAGCAGCCTCAATAATATTTATTTCATTGAAAAAATAGGCTTTTTTAGTTAACTTTAGTGTTTATGCGTAATTTTTAGATGTTCGAGGATTTAACAAATAAATTCGATACCGTTCTCAAAAAGATACGAGGACAGGGTAAGATAACGGAAAAGAACGTTGACGAATCTCTTCGCGAGGTCCGGCGCGTACTTTTCGATGCCGACGTGAATTACAAAGTCGTCTCGAATTTCATAGCGGAGGTTAAGAGAAAATCTCTGGGACAGAATGTAATCAACAGCATCACCCCCGGACAACTGATTGTTAAGATTATAAATGACGAACTCATCGAACTGATGGGTTCCGAAAAAAGCGATTTAAAGTTTTTTGACAGGATACCGTCAGCAGTAATGCTCGCGGGTCTTCAGGGCTCGGGTAAGACGACTTTCGCGGCTAAACTCGCGAAATACCTGAAATCCAAAGGCAAGAATCCCGTGCTCGCGGCGTGTGATATTTACCGCCCCGCGGCGATTGAGCAGTTGAAAGTTCTTGGAAAAGAAATTGACGTGCCCGTAATCAGCATCGACGGCGAAAAGAACGTCGTGAAGATTGCCGAAGCCGCTGAGGATTACGCGAGGAAGAACGCCCGCGACACCTTGATTATAGATACGGCGGGAAGGCTCGCGATTGACGAACAGATGATGAACGAAGTGGCGAACCTGAAGAACGCGCTGAAGCCCGAAGAAATTTTGTTCGTGGTTGATTCGATGACGGGACAGGACGCGGTGAACACCGCTAAGGCGTTTCACGACAAACTCGATTATTCGGGTATAGTTCTTACAAAACTCGACGGCGATACCAAAGGCGGCGCGGCTCTTTCGATAAAAGCCGTCGTGAACAAGCCGATAAAGTTCGTCAGCATCGGCGAAAAACTCGAAGCGCTCGAGCAGTTTCATCCCGACAGGATGGCTTCGAGAATTCTGGGAATGGGCGACATCGTTTCTTTCGTTGAAAAAGCCCAGCAGGAAATCGACCTGAGTGAATCCGCGAAACTCGAGGAGAAACTCAGAAAGAACAAGTTTGATTTTAACGACTTCCTTAACCAGATTAAGCAGGTTAAGAAAATGGGCTCTATACAGAATCTCGTTTCGATGATTCCTGGCGCAAGCAAGGCGCTGAAAGACAAGGAAGTGGACGAGAAGGCATTCGTAAGGATTGAGGCGATAATTTTATCGATGACCGCCCGTGAAAGGGAAAACCCGAACGTGCTTAACGGTATGAGAAGAAGGCGAATTGCCGACGGCAGCGGAACGAGCATTCAGGAAGTTAACAGGCTCATAAAGCAGTTCGAGGATATGAAGAAGATGATGAAGAATTTTTCGACGGGAAAAATGAAAAATCTCCTTAAAGGGATGAAACTTCCCCCCGGAGTTATGAACGATTTTAAACTTTAGTTTTTATATCGATTTTTAAAATAATTTAATTTAATATTTAATAGAAAGAGAATTCGAAAGGAGTAACACCTAATTGGTTAAATTAAGACTCAAAAGAATGGGAAAGAAAAAGGCGCCTCTGTATAAAATTGTCGCCGCCGATTCCCGTTCGCCGAGAGACGGAAGATTCATAGAATCTGTCGGGAATTACAACCCGCACGCGGAACCCGCACAGGTTGTTCTGAAAGAAGAACGTGTAATTCACTGGCTCACAAAGGGCGCTAAACCCACGGAGACCGTCAGGAACCTGCTGAGACGCGAAGGACTGATTATGAAAATGAGATTGTTGAAATCAAAAGCGAGCGAAGAAAAAGTAAGCGAAAAGATGCAGCAGTTCATTGACGATAAGGCTAACAAACTCGAGAGAGCAAAAGCCAGAAAATTAAGACAAAAGGAAAATAGGGCTCAGAAGAAAAAATCTGAAGAGCCTAAAGCGGAATAAATATAGTACTTTTTCCGGCTTAATCACAAGTTTCTTTTCAACTAATAAAAATATAGGAGGTTCTGTGAAGGAATTCATAGAATATATCGCGAAAAATCTTGTAGATAAACCGGAGGGTGTAATCGTAGAAGAATCTGTTTCGGCTGGAGTTGTTCATTATCAACTTCTCGTAGACCCTGGCGAAACAGGTAAAGTGATTGGGAAAAAAGGAAAAACAGCGAAGGCTATGAGAGTCCTTCTCATTGCAGTCGGCGCTAAGAACGGGAAGAAAGTTTCCCTGGAAATTCCTGACAGGGTTCTGAAAGAAAGTTAATTTGATTGATTCGGACAGGCTTGTTTACATAGGCAGAATATCGGGTACCTTTGGGATTAAAGGAACGGTAAAGGTAATTCCCCTTACCGACTTTCCCGAAAGGTTTCTGAAAACAGAATATGTTTATCTTGTCGACGAAAAGAGAAAGCAGTTAATCAAGGACAAGTTCAGCGGTTCTCACGAATTTCATATCTGTAATTCGGAGATTTCTAAGGGATTTGTTAAGATTGATTTTGTGAATTACGAAAGCATTTCGGATTCTGAACTACTTAAAGGAATGCTTTTGGGAGTGGACGAAAAAGACAGAGTAAAACTACCCGAAGGGTTATTTTATTTTTATGATTTGACCGGGTGCGAGGTTTTTGACCGCGGGAAAACCGCGGGTTTCGTGACCGGAGTGGAGAATTACGGGAGTTCCGACCTGCTCGTGGTTGAATCAGGCGGAAAAAGTTTTTATGTACCGCTGCTTAAAGAGTTTGTGAAAAAAATTGATGTCGATGCAAAACGGATTGACACGGAACTGATTGAAGGATTTAAGGATGAAGATTAGATTCGATATTATAAGCGCTAATCCGGCTATACTGGATAGTTCTTTAACAAACGGGCTGATTTCCCGCGCCGTTAAGAAAAAATACGCGGAATTTCACGTGCACAACCTTCGTGATTACGCGGACGGGAGGTACAAGCAGATTGACGACACGCCCTATGGCGGCGGAGCGGGAATGATTCTTAAACCGGAACCGATTTTCAGGTGCGTGAATCAACTGTTGAGCGAAAGAAATTACGATGAGGTGATTTACTTTTCGCCTCAGGGAATCAGGTTCGACCAGAAAAAGGCGAACGACTTTTCGCTTAAGCGGAACATTATTCTGATTTGCGGTCATTACAAGGGAATCGACGAAAGGGTTATTAAGAAACTCGTCACGCTTGAATTATCAATCGGCGATTACGTTCTTTCCTGCGGAGACATCGCGGCTCTCGCGTTCATTGATTCGGTCACGAGACTGATACCGGGCGTGCTCGGAGACGGAGAATCGGCTCTGAGCGATACGTTTCAGGTCGAAACGGGATTCGACAGCCCGCAGTACACGAGGCCTGAAAAGTTTGAAAGAATGAAAGTTCCCGACGTGCTTCTCTCTGGGAATCACGCTGAAATAAAGCAGTGGAGAGAAAAAAAAGCAAAATCTAAATAC
>DATMXZ010000269.1:0-2897 GCA_035561235.1 Ignavibacteria bacterium | reverse complement strand
ATCTTATTGTCAATTCTTGTAATATAAGTGAATTCACCCTCGGGTCTCCGGAAAATTCCGGTTGTTGTTCCGCAATACAGGAATTCCTGAAAGGGCTTTATATTATAGCAGACTAACTGCGACAGACCCGTGTTTGAGGCGTACCAATTCGTTCCTTCGTTAATGCTGTAGTAAATCCCGCCTCCGTAAGTAGCGGCAAAAATATTTCCTCCTTGACTGCACATACCTCTGACAGCATTTGACGGCAGTCCCGAATTTATGTGAATCCAGTTCACTCCGAGGTTGGATGTTTTATATACTCCGGATGATGATGTTCCTGCATAGACGAAACTGCTGTTTTTCATCAGACAATAAACCGCTCCGCTAATTCCTGAGTTAATATTATTCCAGTTCCCGCCGCCATTGATGGAGTAAAACACTCCCGTGCTGGTTCCGGTAAATACAGTATCTCCGAAAGACACTAGAGCGTAGATAACGTTTCCGACCGGACTATAACTTATCCTGTTCCAGTTATTGCCGAAATCGGTCGATAGGTGAATTCCGCTGTTCGTACCGGAATAGATTCTGTCGTTTGCTGAGCAGAGCGTGTGAATAGCCAGGTTAGATAGTCCTTCATTTACCGGAATCCAGTTCAAACCGTTATCAGAAGACCTGTAAACTCCTCCTGTCTCTGAGCCCGCGAAAAAATTAATCCCGCATACTTCGAGCGAAATAATCTGAGTATTGGTCATTCCGTTGCTTGAGTGTTGCCAGTTTATTCCATCGTTGGTAATATAAACCCCGTTTCCGTATGTGCCCGATATAAGGATGGAGTCCTTAACCGCGAAGGGCAGTACGTTTCCGGCATAACTTCCTGTCTGTTGCCACTGTGAATAGCATATATCGCACGTCAGAATTACCGGTATAAGTAAGAACAAAATAATCTTTTTCATAACGTTTAATTATTTGATTAGCAGCATGGATTTTGTCAATTGTTCTTTTTTTGAGTTCTTGCCCGTCACTACGAGTCTGTAAAAATAAATTCCGCTTGATAAGCCGTCCGCATTGAATAATATTTCATATTTACCTCGAATGATATTCCTGTTCATTAGTGTAGAAACAAGTTTTCCCGAGATGTCGTAGATATTTAATATCGCTTTCCCGGGATAATATGCAGTAAAAGTAATTTTGGTTGAGTTATTAAAAGGGTTTGGATAATTCTGTCCCAGATCGAACGTTTCAGCGATGTTATTAGTTTCTTTAATAGAAATGGAATTTAAGTCCAGGATACTGATTTTGTTGGAATCGTAATTAGTTATGCCGAGTTGGTTTTCTCTGCGGTTATATCCCAGTCCGGAAGGTCCGGAATAGTTGGACGAAATAATTACAGGCGAACCTGCGAAGCCGCTGTCGATTCTGTAAACGTTACCGAGATTATACGAACTGAAATATATGTTTCCGGAATTATCGCGCGCTATTGCATCGAGATTGCTGAGGCTCGTAGGTTTTATGACACTGACAGCACCTGAATTCATATTGACCGAGCGAATTGGAATGTTTTCGCCGTAAGAAAGAAGTATCAATCTGTTATTATTATTATCAATCAATAATCCCATTGGCGTGTTGACAATACCGCTGTTAACGAGCACAAAGGTTGAACTGCTGACAAGATTTACCCTGAAAATTTTATTAGAACCCCAATCCGAAACATAAAGGTTCAATGAAACAGTGTCCAGCGTAACGGGTCCGAGATGATTTGCGCCAGGTACATTGATAGTTCTGAATTTATATCCCGTATTTAGATTAATACAGTAAATGCTGTTAATTCCAGAAGCATAGAGAGTATCACAGAAGATTTCGAGACCGTGGCAGTTTATAATTCCCGAAGCGAACACTGTTTGAGTTCCGTTGGAATCGACGGCCACAATATTATTTCCCGCCCAGTTTGACACTAATATTCTGTTGTGTTTTATATCGAATACAATATCATCGGGTCCGTTTAACAAATTCGGATTAACGATATTATCCTTTATGCATCTGACCGAGTAAGCAAGATTTTTATTCCACGTAAATATTCCTAGGGCGATTGAATTGTGTTGTAAATACCTGTACTTAGCCTGGGTGGTATTTGCCTGAGTGGAACTCCAGAAAACACCTGCCATCTTCATATACTGATAAATACCGTTTTCCCATTCGCCTCCTCCGAGGGCTGTGAATCCAGATGAATTAGTGGCGCCTGTATTAGGAGAATACCAGTGAGTTGTATCGGTTTCTTTCAATTTTCCTCCTGCTATGCTGTTTCCTCCGAGATAATTTCCGAGAACTGTCCATTCGCTGTCAGTTGGTACGTGAAATCCGGCAGGGCAGACGCCTTGAACGCCTTGATTTGTTGAATTTCTCATTGTTGAATTCCAATCGTATAATCTTCCGTAAATACCGGCGAGGGAGTCGTTGTTATTGTAAGACAAAACGTTTGGAATTACAGTACCGTCGGAATAATGAAGTGACCTTAAATTTTCCCTTGTCCATACCTGCGAGCCGATAGTTACAAGATGATAAACATTCCCGTCGTAATCTGTTACTGTTGAATCAGAGCCAGTACCATTGAAGGCATTAACGGAATTGAATATAGCCAACCCGAACAATAAAACATTTAGCAGGACTATGCAAAGCAATATCGCCAAAAGAATCATACCTGAAATCAAGATGTAGTTTTTTTTCATTTGTCGTGGTTTTGTTTATCCAAAAATAATAACATTCGGTATTACACGGGCTATGGATTCTTGAAGTGGCAAGATGATTCGCCGAACGGCATTGAATCGGGTTTTCCCCGTTTAAAGAAGCATATTGCCGTTTAAAGAAATGAGTAATATTTCTGCAGTATTTTAATTACTTTTATTCAATTATTAGTACCATAT
>DATMXZ010000268.1:0-7846 GCA_035561235.1 Ignavibacteria bacterium | reverse complement strand
ATATTATTATTATAAAGTTCCTCTTAATGCCTGTTCTCTTTCTATTGATTCAAACAGAGCCTTGAAATTACCCTTCCCAAAACTCCGAGCACCCTTACGCTGTATTATCTCGAAAAAAAGCGTCGGCCTGTCCTCAACAGGTTTTGTAAAAATCTGAAGTAGGTATCCGTCCTCATCCCTGTCAACAAGGATTCCTGTTTCCTCAAGCGATTTAATATCTTCGTCTATTGTTCCGATACGGTTTAAAAGTTCATCATAATATGCTTTTGGTACCGTGAGAAATTCGACTCCCCGCTTTTTCAACTCGGAAACAGTCGTTAAAATATCAGTCGTTGTCATTGCGATGTGCTGAATGCCCGGAGATTTATAGAAATCAAGATATTCTTCTATCTGTGATTTTTTCTTACCGGGTGCAGGCTCATTGATAGGGATTTTAATCTTGCCCGTGCTATTCTGCATCACTTTGCTCATCAATGCCGTGTACTCAGTCGAAATATCCTTATCGTCAAAAGAAAGAAGTTGGTTGAATCCCATCGTTTTTGCGTAAAAATCTACCCAGCGAAGCATCTTGCCGAGTTCGACGTTTCCCACCATGTGATCCACGGAACGAAGTCCTGTATCAGTTATTCCGTCAGGTGCTTTCGATTTCGCATCAATGAAACCCGGAAAAAAGAGCCCTGAATAATTCTTTCTTTCAATAAAAGAATGAATCGTATCTCCGAATGTTCTGATTGCGGATTTTATAATATATCCGTTTTCATCCTCAAATGTTTGAGGTTCAATGAACGGTATCGCTCCTCTTTTTACGGTTTCCTCGAAAGATTTCGCTGCGTCTTCCACTTCGAATGCTACGTCAAATACCCCGTCGCCGTGTTTTTTAACGTGCTCCGCGATTGGCGAACAATTATCGTATGATGAACTTAGGACAAATCTTATCTTACCCTGTTCGAGCAAGTATGAAGCCTTTTGATTGTTCTTTGTTTCCAGACCTGAATAGCCCGTATGTTTGAATCCAAATCCGTATTGGTAGTATAATGAGGACTGCTTAGCGTTGCCGCAATAGAACTCGATATAATCAATTCTTTTTAAAGGGAGAAAATCTTTCATACGCATTTCTTTTGTTTTATTCATAAAACAAAATAAATCAGGAATAATTCCAATCAGTACTTATATTCACGCGGGTCAATACCCAGTTTTGCTATTTTCTGTCTAAGACTTACAGGATGAAAATTAATCGCCTTAGCAGTTGCGGCAACATTTCCTTTGTATAACTTGAGATACTTTATTATAAAATCAATTTCGAAATCTTTTATGACAGCCTCTTTATTCTCGTTATAATCAGCAGAAAATTTTCTTTCGCTAGTTTTACCAAGTATGTTCACAGGAAGTAAATCCGGGGTAATTTTATTATCTTCGCAAAGAATCGTCGTCCTTTCGGCAACATTCTTCAATTCTCTAATATTGCCAGGCCACGGATAGTTCAGGAGAATATCTTTCACTCCTTTATCGATGTGCGGCACAGGCTTTTTGTTAGTCTTGCTGAATTCCCTAATGAACTTGTCAAAATAATACTCGATATCTTCTTTTCTGTCCTTCAGGCTCGGAAGTTTAAATTCAAATACGTTAAGCCTGTAATAGAGGTCTTCCCTGAATTTACCATCAGAAATTAATTTTGTCAGGTCCTGATTAGTCGCGGCGATAATTCTCACATTCGTAGTCTGAATCCTCGTGTCGCCTACTTTTGAAAACTCTTTTTCCTGAAGGACTCGCAGCAGTTTCACCTGTATGACAGTATCTATTTCACCTATTTCATCAAGAAATATCGTACCATTGTCAGCAATTTCGAAATAACCTTTATGATCTTTTATCGCGCCTGTAAAAGAGCCTTTCACGTGACCGAAAAGTTCCGATTCAAGGAGATGAGGCGGCAATGCAGCGCAATTCAATACAACAAACTGCTGGTCTTTTCTGTTGCTTGATCTGTGTATGTACTTTGACAAAACTTCCTTACCGGTTCCGTTAGCTCCGGTAATAAGCACCGTTGAATCCGTCCTAGCGACTTTCTTTGCTTCGGAAAGCATATCTTTGATTTCCTTGCTCGAAGTATCGTAAACGAATTCTGCCTCGGCGTCATGCTCAACCCTTTCGAGTCGTTGTTTTAAAAGAATGTTCTCGTGCAATAACTGAATCCGTTCTATACCCCTCTGAATTGAGAGAAGAAGTTCTTCCTTATTCACAGGTTTAGTAAGGTAATCGAACGCTCCGAGTCGTATTGCATCAACTGCTGAACGTATGGTTGCGAACGCTGTAATAAGTATGACTATGAAGTCAGGTTCTATTTTTAGAGCCTCTTCGGTCAGTTCGATTCCGTTCATGCCCGGCATGTTGAAATCGGTAAGTAAAATGTCATACTTGAATTCTTTAATCTTTTCAATAGCATTCTCGCCGCTGTTCACAGTTGTTACGCTGTGCCCGGCGTCTTCGAGAACTTTTCTCAATATTGCTATCGAAGTTATTTCGTCGTCTACAACTAGTATTCTCGCCATCTAATAGGTTTTATCTAACCATTAATTTTGTGTATTATGTTTACTTTTTCAATACCATTTTCTTAACATCAAGTTTTACACCGTTTGCAATTAACTGATAGAAATATACACCCGAAGGTAATGAAGAAGCGTTCCAGTTAAGCGTGTATTCTCCAGCTTCTATCTGTCTGTCAATAAGGTTTCCGACCTGCCTTCCGAGAATATCGTGGATAACAACCTTTACGACCGCGTTGTTAGGTATGTATAATTTAAACTGTGTAGAAGGATTAAACGGATTCGGAAAATTCTGACTTATTCTGAAATTTTCCGGGATGTTAAACGAAGTTCTTTTAATGTCGACAGAACCCCCGGCGTCAGTTATTCTCTTGACAAAATCCTGATAATACTGATTCGCTATCAGTGAATCATAAATGAACATCATATTTTCGTCATTGCCCTGATCCGCTGCGTTCGTATAATTGAATGAACCTGTTTCCACGACGGGATTGCTCGTCATTAAATCCGCGTCTATAATTGTGTATTTATCGTGCATCAGCCCGTTGAAAGTTTCCAAATACACTCTTGCGGGCGGATTCCAGGGTGAAGAACCTCCTATGCCCTTCATTTCCTGATAAAGCGTGTTGGAAGCATTCGACTGGTCAAAGACTCCCCGAACCATAAGATTCGGCAAATTGTATTTCGCCTTCATCTTGTTCGCAATCGTGAACTGTGTGAATGAATAGATGCAAAAATTAATAGACTTATTTGGCTCATTGTTCAAGAGATTTATAAACTTGGCGGTGCATCCATCAGACGGTCCGAAATATATCTCTACGCGTTTACCGTTCACGTTGAACACGTGAGGAGTGTTGTCGGATTTTGCCGCGCCGAATTTCGCCTGCGACGGGTTGTTTACATTATTATGCGAACCCCACATTTCTTCAAATTCCCTTGTATAAGCGTTACATATTGACTCGTCCTGAATCAGGATTACATTCTGCGCATCGCTTACGAATTGGTCGTAAGTAATATTAGCCGAACCGGCCCACAGCCATTTTGTAGAATGCGCGGACGTATCCCTTCCGTTAAACACAAAGAACTTATTGTGCATAATATACGAACTCGATGGTCTTATCTGAACCGGAATTCCCGCTGCAATTAACTCCTGCATCAGAGACTGTACAACGCCTTCCCGGTAGTCATAAACGATCCTGATTTTAACTCCTCGTGAAAATGCATTTATTATTTTATCTTTAATCGGAGTCAAATCGTTAAAAGAATATATCGCAAAATCAATTGAAGAAGTAGCTGCGTCTATCATCTGCCCCAATCTCGTTTGAAAATTTGTGCTTCCGTTCGCCTTGTTGTTAGGGAGAGCAACAATTGTATCGACAGGAAAGTTGAAATACACTTCCATCGCTCCGGTCGAGCCAATTGGAGACGCGGTTGAGAAATATTTTACGACAGAACTTGTTCCCGTTGTATTAGTCGATGAAACAAGCGCATAATATATTTTCCCCGGAAGAAGATTTGTAAGGTTTACCGTATGCGAAGTAACCTGTGAAGCATTATATACTGAATCTGTGAATACAACCGGCTGGTACAACGAGTCCGATACGAAGTATTTAACTTTTGTATCGCCCGCCGATAATGTTGTAAAATTTAAGGTTATCGAATTTCTAGTAATATTTGATTCGATTGGATTCGCAGTAATAACCGGGCCGCCTGTAGTAGCAATAATATCATTTAAATCTCTCGGAATAATCTGATATCCACTTAAATACGGTGGTGTGGGATTTGAGCCCATATACTGACTAGACAAAGCCACTACAGAGAAAGGATACGGAGGTATTGTTGTGCCCGCAATATTTGTCGAGGTATAAATACGTATCTCGCAAGAATCATTTCCAACAAAAATCCTATAATTAGTGCCTGAAGATGCTGTATTCCAATTAATAGCAACAACTCCATTCGTTGTTTTAACCTGAGTTATTCCATCAATTCTTACTAATCTTCCTTCATACAATTCACCATTTGTCCTTATATTTGCAGGTGTGACATTAATTGGATTAACTGTTTTTCCTGTTGCTAATACAGTAAACGAGGATACAGGTTGTAGTTCTGTAAGTCCGCTATAATGAGTTACTAATCCCGTTACTTGGACACTATCACCTCTATTTACACCTGCACCAAACGTTGCATCATAAGCAACTAATCCAGCTGACGGAACTTGAAAATAAACTAGAGGAGCTCCTAATTCCCGTTGAGTAGTCACAATTCCACGTACTGTTACAGTTTGACCAAGCAACAAAGGGACTCCGTTCGCATCCTGTTTTCTAACGGAATCTATAGTAATCCATTGCGCTTGAACGAACGAGACAAGCGTAAACATAAATATTAGAGAATATACAAGTTTCTTCATTTTGATTATTATTTAATTATTTGATTTTATTTCCTGTTGAATTTAAAAAAGAACCGAGAATAATGCCATTCGGATCTTCTGTCTTTTTACGATTCACTTCCGCTTTCACTTTAGAAATATTTTCCGCTATCCCTTTTTCAAGCGCTTGCTTTTGGAATATGTAATTATAAGGCGTGAAATAATCGTACGAATACTTATCAATAAGTTCTTTGAACTTCGGAATATTTCTTACCCATAAGAAGGATTTATCGTCCCAGAACAAGAGTTTCCAATCAGGACTCTTGCAGAAATAAGAAATTACGGAATTTTCCATTTCTCTCGTATCCCTGACAAGGTCCGGCGCGAGATAAATCGCGTAATCTATATTATATTCGTCGAGTTTTTTATCAAAACCCGGACGCTTTGATAAAATCTGCTGATACTTATTGAATATATCGTCGTTTAGATTCCTACTGTCTATGAAATTCTGCTTCCCTTCAAAACTCCACACAAAATACCCTCCTGTACCGAAATGATTGAAAACCCTTCCTCCAATATCCTGTATGTTGTTCTGTTTTATGAAATCAAACATTTGCGTAGGAATAAATTCCGAATTTATTCCAATTCCCGTTATCCTGTAATATTTAAGTTGTTCAAGATATAATTTATTACCCGGTATAAGAGTTATTACGTATATCAGGAATAAGCCCAGCGCCGATTTCAGGATAGGCTTTTTTGTAAGAGAGTCCTTTAGATTCGCATTCTTAAGTGAATCGAACAAGTAATTAATAGAGATAAAAACAAAAGGTGAAACGATTATCACGTAATCAATAGTGAACCTCATCGCTCTGACTGAATAAAGCGCGAAACCAATGTACAATATCGCGGGGAATAAATCTTTCTTTTTTAATGAATAATAAAGCGTAAGCAATCCCGAAAACAACAAAATCTTATAAAGTATATTCACAAAACCGTCTCCATTATTTCCGAACGGAGACATCCATTCGTTCACAGTTTCAAGCATTTTCATTTTTGTATGCTCGTAAGCATATACATATGTCTGAAAAAAGTTCGGATTGACGAGCATTACAAGCGCAGATAAAGCGAGTATCACGAACAAACGCAGAAGTTCCTTCTTTTCCAACGGACGCACATCTGAATCTAAGAATGAATTCTTTTTATAAGTGTTAATCGCTTCAGAGATGAAGTAAAGAAAAAGTATGAATCCGCCCGCAATAATTCCCATGTGCATATTTGCCCATATCAGAAAAATCAACGGCAGGAAATATAGGATCTTATAATTATCTCTGTTAAAGTATCTGTATCTGCAAATTATAAGCAATATCAATACGTAAAATAAATAAGACATCACATGAGGTCTCGGTGTGAGCCTGTCGATAGATGCAAACGCAAGAATAAACATAAACGTGACTAAGAAGACTGTACTGACTTTGAATTTTCGAAGAATCAGATAGATTATACCGAACACGGCTAAGAAAACAATAGTCCTTAAAACCGAAATTCCCGTAAAACCGAATGCAGTGTATAGAGTATAAGTGAGCACATCCCAGCCCCATTCGAACGGCATCCACTGCTGACCTTCGGTAAGGAATCCGAATACGTCAGTTGATGGCACGTGACCCGTATTAATTATGTACCTGCCCGTTGCGAGATGCCAGAATACATCGTCGTCTCCTGAAATTTTAAAAGTTGTGAAGAAAACGAGAAAAACGAAAAAGATACCAAGCAATACGTAATTCAGGTACGGGTTTTCAACGTACACCTGTTTTAATTGCTTACTTTGTTTCTTTTTTTCCTTTGACATTAAATTAATTTAAGTCTGTTGACAATTTGTATCTGAGAATCCTGTTGTTGCCCGTATCTGCAATGTAAAGGACTTTATTGAAATGCGCGACACCCATCGGAGAATTAAATTCCAATCCTCCGGTTCCCGGTTTGCCGAAAGATTCAACGAGTTTCCTACCCGCGGTATTGAACTTATAAAGATGATGCCTTAGGGCATCTATCACATAAACATTGGAATAAGAATCCTGAGTCACCGAACCAGGAGCCCCGAATTTCGTTAACACAATATCCTGTGAAGAAGAAGTAAATTTAGGATCGTAGGCTCCGCTACTGCTGTTATAATTAAACCAAAGCACTTTATTAAGCGAAACTGTATCTTGTGTATTACGGGCAATGATAAAATCGGTGCTGGAATTACGGGTAATAAAAATCGCGGATACGTTTTCAATCGAGTAGAAACTGTTGCCCGATATCTGGAAGCCGGTCAGTTTTTCAATGGAACTAACTGATTCAATTCCCTTTACGTTTAATATCGCGTTACCGGGATCAATTCCAATCGGATCACCCGGTCCAATCCTTGTAAGAACGAAAGAATTATCAGGATATACTGAAATACCTGTAAACTTCCTGATTTTGCTCGAATTAGGCGTAGGCTGCAGACTCGTGAGCAGAGTAATCTTCCTCGCATTCGAGATCAATCCGCCGCCCTCCACTACTTTAAAACGGTGAAGAACAGTGATGGTATCAATTGAAGTTGTCGAATCGCTCAAAACAAGCAAATCGAAATTATAATCCTGCGCAACCTTGTTCGGGTAAATATTTTCACCGAAGTTTATCTGGCTGACGACTCCGCCCGAAATATCCATTTGAAGCAATCTGTTATTCTTCGTGTCGCAAACATAAAGCAACTGATCGTTCCCGATAATAATATCCTTCGGATAATTGAAACCTGTCCAGACCGGCGACTGCAGAATATAAAGTGTATCGCTTACATTGATTGTTCCGTTGCTTGTAATCGGGAACTGGCTGAGGTCAAGTTCTTTACCGCATCCGCCGAGTGCGATTATCAAGAACAAAACGGAAATATATTTATTCAAAACTTTTTTCATAACAG
>DATMXZ010000267.1:0-7909 GCA_035561235.1 Ignavibacteria bacterium | reverse complement strand
ATATTGGATTGTTCCGCAAAGGAGGCGGTTCCCGCTGAAACTGTCAGCCAATCTTCAGGCGGGAGACTTTGTATACAAAATTTTTTTCATAACCTAAATTTAAGTATATGGGCAATCCATTATTAGAACCTTTCGAAGGCGTCACGCTTGAGCAGTGGGCTGACGTGAACGCAAAAGTGACATCCGGCACTCCGGTAGAAGAAGCCATAAAGCCCATCGGCATCGACATGCCGAAATGGGACCGCGCCAACAACGAATGGCTTACAAGAATGAGAAACGATACTTCCTTCACGATTTCAAAAATCTACGCGGCGGCTTTTAACCAATCCGCTTCAGGCAATCTCGGCAGCGGTTCTCAGGTCAACGCCGAATCATATCCTTTCGAAAAATGGATTGAAGCGATGGTTGCTCAGGACGTGCTCGGCAAGCAGGGACGCGACGCGCAGGACGTGCTAAAAGATTTCGGACTCACGGTCGCCGATTATTCTAACATCAGCGGTTACTGGAACGGAAAAATGATGACTGACTTTTCTTACGCAATGAAGATGCAGACTCTGATGAATGAATATAAGGCGAAATACGAAGGCATGTCCGGAGGCGGAAACGCAAACGCGGATATAAAATTCTAAGTTCAGCAGACCGTTCGTTCAATAAACAATGCTCAGCGGCCGGACACGATGACCGGTCAAAACTTTATTATATTCTTATGGGTGAAAATACTATTGCCGAAAGTTTCAATACTGAAATTGAAGGCGCTTTCCGGGCAGCCTGGCATTCCGAGAAGGGCGGAAACGCCGAGTGGGACAACGTTCTTTCATCTTACGGGGCGCTTCCTTTAACGTCGGAAGAAAAAATATCTCTTCTTAACTCGGAAATGAAGATAACGCGGGGCGCATATCCGATTGAGTTGCGGCGTGTATTCGAAAAAATCATTGATAAGTTCAGGGCGTCTTATCAGGGTTCGGCTGAGTTAGCCTCCGCGCTTTCGGCGTTCGATATGGATTCAAAAGTTAAAGAATACTACCTGAAGATAAAACCGTTTTCGGGGCTCGGAGATATTTTCAAGAACGCTTCGACGGGCACTTCAAAATATTCCGAAGGTCTGCAAAAGGAAAAACAAAAAACCATTACCTGTAAAAACTGCGGAGCGCCAAGACTGGAAGAGATGCAGTACGACAATTGTCTCTTTTGCGGAAGCCCTCTTTTTGAAATCAAAAAATAAATGCAATGGCAGGCGAAGAATTAATCAACCGCTGGGACTCGTATCTCGGCAAACTTAAAGAACGTTATTCCGAAATACTCTCTCAGGCGGAAGAGCCGCTGAACGGGGTAATCGAAGGACTGCAGTTCGACAACGTCATCATACACAACGTAAAAAACGGACTTCATAATCAGACCGTCCTGCAACTTTCTGAGAAGGCGGAAGAAGGCTGGGGAAAGATGCAGACGGAAATATACAAATCGGGAAATCTAAAACTTATAAAGGAGCAGGGCGGAAAACTCGCATCGTTCCGCGACTGGCTGAATACCGAGTTTACAAAGTTTGAAGTGGGGCTGTTTGCGAGAGCCGCAAGAAAGATTCTCGACAACGTAAAACGGCATATCGACGAAAAGAAAATGCACCGCTGCACTCAATGCGCAGCCGAACTTCCAATCAACGTTTATTCTTTCATGGCAATAAACATCAAATGCGACAGTTGCGGCTCGGTAAACACTTACCAGCCCGATGACAGGGTAAGAGCGCTAGAATATTATGTGCTTGAACCGCTCGCGGAAGAATCCGCTCTCGAGCCAAAACTAAGAAGGGACTACGACAAGAGCGCAAACAAGGAATATTTCACGAAGTATTACACGTTTCTAATGGACAACGTTCCCGAGAAACGCGAATCTTATAAAAGAACTCTTGACGAAAGATTGAACAATCCTTTTTTCGGTTAGTATTTAATCGCGAAAATGCGGGCGGCGGAAATATTTTTCGCCGCCCTTTTTATTTAAAACGCCGATATTATTCCCAGAGAAACTTTCGAGGTTTTTGTATCCTTGACGTAAGTGTATTCTCCCACGAGTCTTACGTTGCGCGCGAGAAGATAATTCAGCGTTCCCGTATAACTCTGATAGTTTAACTCCTTGAAATCCGAATCGACATAATTGTACAGCAGCGAACCTGTAACACGGCTCTTGTCGCCTTTAGGAGAAACGATAAGTTCAACAAACCCTCCGTTAGTTTTCACTCTTTCCGAAGGCTTTATTCCAGTCATTCCCGGGTTGATATCACTTCTGTAAACATACTGCGCGTTGAGTTCGACCTTGTCGTTTCCGAGCGTGAGGTCGGCTCCAGCCATATAGAGTTCGTTCGATACGGAATCAAGTTGCTCTTTCCCGTAATAGCCGAATCCGCCGATTCTCAGGAAGGGTGTCATCTCCTGCGATACCCTGAACATCGCGTTCTTGTACTTGTCAACGTCGAATACGTCCTTTGTATCTATGCCGCTTCCGTTAATAACCTCCAGAGTGAAATCCGTCTTCGTCGGAGCGCCGTAAGTTAGCATCAACCCCCTGTCGTACTTCAAATTAGCCATCGAGCGTCCGGGTGTTGTCGCGTAAATTTTATAATCTTCCAGTTCGGTTCTAAGTTCTCTTTTGAAAAGCGGGTCGGAGACCTGAAACTGTCCCGCGTATAAGTCCATATCGATTTTCTTCGACAAGACATTATTGAACATAACAAACGCGTCTTCGATTCCCGCAATGCTTCCGCGCTCGCTGAAAAAGAAATAAAAGTAATAAGAAATATCCTTGTAGATGTTTCCGCCCGAAAGCAGTTTAAGAATATACGGAGAGCGAAAATCCGGATTGACGTCTCTCGCGTTTTCATATTGCCCGTAGAGTTCGAAACGAAGGGCGACTGGAATTTCGCGCATAAGCGTCAGCAGTTCATCGCCGGTGTTTTTGAAAAATCTTGAGGGTTCCTTATCGGGCAGTTGAAATCCGTTAGCCGCGAAATCCTCGCCGTAAGGTTTGAGTTTCGGAAACGGCGAGTGGCACACGTTACACGACATGTTGTATTTTCTCGCGAAAGCGGGAATTGCGCTTGAATCCGTATAGAGTCCCGCGATTAAAGCGGTGATGAATAGTGTAATTATTATTTTCTTCATTTTTTTATCCTCTTTATTAATCGTCGACAACCGTCAGGTAAGTTTGATGAAAGTTAACTTCAATAATTTCCGCTTCTTCTTTCGGCACTCCGAGATACTCCGCCACGGGTGTCGGAAGTTTCTGGTAATTCAGTATCGCTTTTACCGTAAGTTCGCCGAGTTCAACGTCGTCGGGAAGAATCCAGGTGAATGTTTCGGATTTCGTCTCGCGCGGACCCAAACGGTAATCGGGACCGAAAGACGCGGTGTTCCATTGTTGTATTGTCATCCGCCCCTGTGAATCAAGATAAGGCATTCTGAAAATCCTGTCACCCTCGGGTATTCCGTCGCGCTGAATTCCCGCAAAACCGGGTATTCCAAGCGGCACGCCCATATCCTGATACGCGAGCACATTCGACGCGATTGTATAATCTTCGCCCTCGAAACCTTTTCTGTCAACTTTCAGGTGATATGTCTTTCCTTTCGAGTCAGTAGCGGTGACGTGAAGCCACAGCATTCTTTCCTCCGCCGAGCCTGTCGGAAATTTATGCCCTGTCTTTTGATTGAAAAGTATCACTGTAAATTTTGTCTGCTCGCCCGGGGCGACTTCCTGTGTTTCGGGATGTATTCTCAACTCAACTGTACCCCTCACCTTTCCCGGATCGTGCGCTCCGTGAAAAAGGTGCTGAGCCGCGTCCTGCCTGGGCGTTCCCATTGCAGACGTAACGCCGGGAGTTCTCGGCATGTGGCAGTTCTGGCATTGCACTCCTTCTTTAGAGTACGGTCCGTCCTTCCACTCCAGATGCGTGGCTTTGACCCAGGCGCCGTAAGGGGATTTTTCGTTGTGACACGCACCGCAGAATTCCGCCTTTGAAAGAAGCGGGTTCTTTGCTGTCTCGTGCGCTGGAGACTCCGAATCATCACGGTTGCCATACTTT
This sequence comes from Ignavibacteria bacterium, assembly GCA_035561235.1. Classification (GTDB taxonomy): domain Bacteria; phylum Bacteroidota; class Ignavibacteria; order Tepidaquicellales; family Tepidaquicellaceae; genus CAIKZJ01. Next base: position 3,840 of record DATMXZ010000267.1, on the reverse strand, counting down.
ACGTTTCCGGGATTCGAAATGAAATTGAAGTTGAACGGAGTATCGCCGGCAATTCCTGTAACCGTGTGACAAATGTCGCAGGATACGGACTCATTCGCGCGCGAGTTGAAATTCGGCTTCGGCGGAGGGACATCGCCCGACATGAACGAAGCCGGAGCGTGACACCCGTTGCAGCCCGCCTTAACTCCAGCGACCTTGCTGTCCTTTTCGGCGTGCGGCACGGCGAGTTTGAAATATTCTATCTCGTCCCATTCGTGCGTATAACATTTCGACATCATCATCTGCTTCCACTGCGCGTAGAAATCAACGTGGCAGGAAGAGCCGCATTCATCGGGTTTCTGAAAATTTTCATATTTGAAAATACCCTTTGCATCCTCGCCTCCCTTTTGGTTCTGCGCTTGAACCGTCAGGGTAAGCAGAAAAAAGAGAAGTAAAGCAGCGTACTTCATATAATTACTCCTTTTATGTTGAGGTGATATATAAATCTTAAAAAAATTTTACCATAAAAAAAACAGACAAAGGAGGGTGTATATTATCAATCCGTACATTATTTTTCTCGCACGGTTTAGTTTCATCTCCCTTTTTCCTTCGGTAGATTTATAATAAAATTATGAATATTTTAAGAGGCACTGATACGCGGATGCATTCTCCGGGTTAACGGTATCTTCGTATTGGTCGTCCAAAAATTTAAACGGGTCATTAAAGTAATCAATGAGAATTCTTGCTGACGCAAGCGTTCATTATAACTTTTAAAATTAATTTATCTTTATGAATTACTGCGGAAACTGCGGGCAAAAACTCAATCCCGACGCAAGGTTTTGCCCTAATTGCGGAAAAGGACTTGATAAGAGCAATTTTCAAAACACCAATGCCGGCGATAACACTGCCGTCAGGCAGCAAGAAACCGATATCCAAGTGAACACCCAGCCTCTATCTGTAACCTCGCCGGCGCGCAAGAAGAGAGGAAAAGGTGTTTATATTTTTATTGTTATATCTGCGGTACTCGCGGCTGCAGCTTTCTTTGCGTATAAATTTTTCCTGTCGGGTCCGCCAAAAATGACTGCTGAACTGAAAACACCCGAGAAAAATAAAATGATAACTCTCGAAAAGGGCGCACTCGCACCTTCCAATTTGTTCGGCATAATGCTAAAAGAACAGTACGGCAAGAGCGATGCGGAAGACGTTGCCAAACTTGTAAACGGAAGCGTTGTCGGAGAGATTGAACTGAACAACGTGTATCAAATTGAATTCGGCGGAAAGACAAGAGAGGAATTAATGTCGGCAATAGAAACGGCTGGGAAATCGGACAAGGTTGAACTCGCTTTCCCCGACGGCGACTTGCACGTTGACGGTGCGGAGAACTCTTCCTGCAATCCGTTCGATGACACTTTCTACGACGGCGACTTCGGGAACGCTTATAAAATGATTAACCTCAAGCAGGCCTGGGACATAATAAAAGCGTCGGGAGTAAAACTTAACGACGTAACAGTCGGAGTTCTTGACGAAAAAGTAAACTATGAATCCGATGAGATAAACAGCGGCGACAGAATCATCGTTCCCGTTAACCGAAGCGATATGGAAGAGAACAACCAACTAACGCACGGAACAATGGTTACGGAGGTAATAGCCGCGAACGAAAAGAACGGCGGAATGACCGGCGTGGCATCCATCCTCGGAGAGAATCTTCTGATAAACACGATGGCGGGAAACGACCTTGGCGGTATTGAAGTTAACGCGGGGGATTTGGACCCCGACGATATTTCGCAGATCGAGTTTCCAAACGGAAAGACATATACAATGGAAGCGATGAAGAATCTTCAGAAACAAATTGATAAAGGCGCTACAGTCATCAATTGTTCCTTCAGCAACCATCTGCGTGATTACACAGCCGGCCAGAACGCTGGATATTCGTTTTTGTTCAGGAAGTTTCTTGAAAAAGCCCAGAAGAAATATCCGGACGTAATATTTGTGGGAACGGCGGGAAATGATAGGAATACGCAACTCAACGACAATAAAATATGGGGAAAGAAAACGGACAACCTGATAACCGTCGGAGCGGTTGACAAAGACGTTAACAAGACAGTCTATACGAACCTCGCGACAAAGAACGGCACAAACGAAGTAACTGTTGTCGCCTGCGGCGACATAAAGATGGAAGACGGGAAAATATCGAGAGGCACGAGTTTTGCCGCTCCTCAGGTAACGGGGCTCATCGCGATTCTTCGTTCTATAAATCCGAAGTTGTCTCCCGCTGAAATAAAAAAGATTCTCACTGAAACCTCGAAGGATGTAAGCAACGGTCAGAATTATCAGATGAATTTGATTCAGGCGGATGATGCTGTAATAAAAGCGATTGAATCCGTAACCGGGAAAAAACTCGACAAGAAGAAACTTCTCGCGTTGATGAATGTTGACCTCAAATCCGACGGAGCATCGCCGGAATTCAAGATAACGGCTACGCTTGAATCCGTCGGTGACAAGGGCGCCGTTCTCGAAATTGAATGCACGGGCGGCGATTACGCTCTCAGCGGCGAGAAGACAAAGACAATCTCTTCGGCGGGCTCGGTCACCTGGTCGCTTTCAATTCCTAAACCCGAAACCATAATCACCGTCAAGGTTACGAGGCTTGATACGAAGGCGTGCAAGACTATTCTTGTCGGAGGAAAAATTGAAGCGAAAGACCTCGTGGGTGTGTGGGACGGCGGGACCTGCTGGGATTCCTGGAGCACTCCTTATAAAATCGCCGAAAAGAAAATTCAGGACGCGATGCTGACGGGCAAAGGAGAGTATCTTCCGATGACAATGACCGTTACGCTCATTTCGGAAAACCAAGTCCACGCGGAGATGAACGTGAAAGGCGGAACAATGCCGCCGCCTCCGCTTGATTTCTCTTTCAATGACGGCGGTCTCGAAGCGGGCACTACTTATATGATGACAAAATATCATTTCTCCGGCAGTGTTAAAGCCGAGGGAGGAAATTACGTCATCGCGGGAGAATGGTCAGGCTCGAACATCGGGCTGAAGATGTCCGGAAGATGGAAAGCAACAAAACCAATAAAACAAAATTAAAACAATATGAACTTTTGCGAAAACTGCGGATATAAACTTTCAGCGGAAGACAGATTCTGCCAGAACTGCGGAAGAGCGGTTACGGCGGGGCATCACGTTCAGGATGTTCCCCTGCCTCCGAAACAGGAGCATCAGCCCACGGCTGCAGCGGAACCTTTACAGAAGCCTGTTTACAGCCCCGGGGGTAAGAAGAATAAATCGACACTGAAAATTATTTTAATCATTTCTGCAATCCTGTTTGCTGTTTCCGTAATCGCGGGAGCGTTCATCGCGGGATATTTTTTATTCATCGATAAATCCGGCAACGTGTTCGAAAAAACAAGAGAGGAAATCGGGAGCACCGAAAATCAGAAACCGAAAAAAGAAAATACACTAACTGCTCCGGATAACCAGAAAAAAACCGAGCAGACAAAAAAGGAAGGCTTTCAGAAAAGGGAAAGAAGAGCGGGCGACTGCGGAGAATATCCGGAATTATCCGAAAGAAAACTTTCTCCCGAAGAACTCATCGGTGTTTCGGAAAAAGAAAAACGCTATATGAGAAACGAGATTTACATGCGGCACGGATATGTTTTTAAAGACGAAGATTTGCTTCTTCATTTTGCAATGTTTGAATGCTACAAGCCCGAGCATTTAAATGTTAACAAGTATCTGTCGGAAATCGAGGTACATAATATTAGTCTGTTAAAATAATTCATCTCATAGGGTTTCAATTTAATAAAAAGCGGGACAATGTTCTGCTTTTTATTAATTGCTTATCAACAATCCGGATAC
>DATMXZ010000266.1:0-6954 GCA_035561235.1 Ignavibacteria bacterium | reverse complement strand
GATGTATATAAATTAAACTTTTTCTAAAGGCGGAAAATGGCGATTCCGTTCAATAAACGAACATTTTAAAATTTAGTTTTCAGGCACGTTTATTGAAAGATATATTAGTAAACAAACTTAAATTACGGAGTATAACATGGTAGCATTACTGGTAATATCAACATTTGTGATTCTTGTCCTCGTTGATATTTTCATTTTCAACAGAAAAACAAGCAAAGTCTACAACAGGGAGCATGCGCAGGCATTGCAAGTTTTCAATTTAAAGGATGCGCTTCTACCGGATGATTTTTATTATTCAAAGGGGCATACCTGGGCAAAGGTTGAGAATGAAGAAAAAGTCAGCATCGGCATAGACGGTTTCGCTCTGAACGCTCTCGGGAACGTAATACTCAAGAATTTTGCAGAGCCGGGAAGAAAAGTGAGCAAAGGCGATCCGATTTTCGAAGGTGATGTCAATAATGTGAACCTGAAGTTCCGCTCTCCTGTTGACGGCATCGTAACAGCCATAAACAGCGATAACAAAGTTAACGACCCGAATTCCTGGTGTCTTTCGGTTAAGCCCACACAATTAAAAGAAAACCTGGCGAGCCTTATCCCGTCGGTTCAGGCGCACAAATGGATAAAGAACGAATTCAAACGCCTTAAAGACCTGCTGATATACAGCATGGAGCCTTCAGAACTTGCAGGCGCGACGATGTACGACGGCGGAAACATTGTCGAAGGCGCGGTTTCCTACACGGATTCCAAGAGCATAAAGGATTTTGAGGAGTTGTTCCTGAAAGCCTGAATAATGCGTGATATATGCATTAATTAATAAATTGAAAATCTTGCGTTGCTTAGGTAAGTTCTTTAAATAATTATTTCGAATGAAACCCCTATTCCTCAATAAATTGAGTTTTAAGTTATTCTTTTCAACACTCATTTTACTGGTAGGGTTTCTTTCTATATACACCTACTTCACGATATATAATCTCCAGAGGGACATCACGGGTTTATACATGCAGACCGCTTATAACCTGAGCGACCTCATTAAGTACTCGACGAGATACAGCATGCTTCACAACAAGCGCGAGGACATATACGAGACGATTAAAGCGATAGGAAACGAAAAAGGTGTAAAAAGAATTCGCATATACAATAAAACCGGCGTCATCACGTTCTCTACGGATTCCACGGAAGTAATGAAGACCGTCGATATGGACGCCGAGGCTTGCAACGTATGCCACGACAAAACGTCCAGGCAGTTAGTTGCGTCGCCGAAGGACAGCATCAGAATTTTTGAATCCGACGGGAAGGAAAAAATTCTCGGTCTAATCAACCCTATAAAGAACGACAAGGACTGTTACACGGCCGAGTGCCACGCGCACAATTCGAAGAGCAAACTTCTCGGCGTTCTTGACGTAATGGTCTCGATGAAGGACGCGGAGAACACCCTATCGGATAACAAGAAATACACGATTTACGCATCCGTAATAATCACGTTCATAATGTCCGGCTTCGCGGGGCTGTTCATACTTTACCTCGTTAACAGGCCCTTAAAGAAACTTCAGGAAGGCATAAACGAACTCGGGAAAGGGAACTGGAATTACAGGATTCTCGTAAGGTCGAGGAGCGAACTCGGCGAAATCGCCCGCGAGTTCAACGAAATGTCGAGGCAGTTGGCGCAGGCATACAACGAAATAAAGGACTGGTCGGAGAACCTTAACGTAAAAGTGGAAGAGAAGACAAAAGAGTTGAAGAGCATTTACGAGCAGGTTGTTCAGATGGAGAGGCTCGCGTCTCTCGGGAAACTATCCGCGACTGTAGCGCACGAACTAAACAATCCGCTCGAGGGCATTTTGACTTACAGCAAGTTGATACATAAAAAACTGAAGGGAAAAGAGGAAGACCCTTCGATAGAGAAGATAAACAATTACCTGCAACTGATAATAGACGAATCTTCGAGATGCGGCAACATAGTGAAGGACCTGCTTTTATTCTCGCACAGGAGCGAGAACGAATTCAGCAAGAACGACCTGGTTGACATAATCGAAAAATGCACGGTATTAATCAACCATCATCTAGAGATGCACAACATCAAACTTATTAAAAATTACGACCTGAATTCGCTAATAGTAACCTGCAATCCGCAGAAGATACAGCAGGTAATAATTTCGCTGCTAATTAATTCGATTGAAGCGATGTCGAACAGGGGCGGAAGCATAACGATATTCCTTTCTCACGACGGAACGAACGCCATAATCCGGATAAAAGACGAGGGTTACGGCATTGACGAGAAAGACATACCGTTCATATTCGAGCCGTTCTTCACGACGAAGGAAACTTCGAAAGGCACGGGTCTGGGTCTTTCGATTGTTTACGGAATAATGAGCGCGCACAAGGGAAACATAGAAGTTGAAAGCACTTCCAGCATGGGAACGACTTTCAAATTAACATTACCAATAAACATTTGAAAACATAATCATGAAAGAAAACAGAATACTTATCGTAGATGACGAAAAAATTGTCCGCGAATCTCTTACGCACTGGTTCGAGGAAGAAGGATACGTTATAGAATCCGCGGAGAACGGCAACGAGGCGCTGAGGATTTTTTCGAGAGGGAAATTCGACCTTGCTCTTCTCGACATGAAAATGCCCGGAATGACGGGGCTTGAACTGTTGAGGAAGATAAAAGATATTGACGAGAATTGCATAGTAATACTCATAACCGCTTTCGCATCGGTGCCTACCGCTATACAGGCGCTGAAAGACGGCGCGTACGATTACGTTACAAAACCTGTTGATCCGGACGAACTGAATAACATAGTCAGGAACGCGCTGGAAAGCAGGAAACTCAAAATCGAAAACGTCGAACTGAAGAAGCAGATCGACAGTTTCATTATACCTGAAAACCTCGTAGGCGAAAGCCCGCAGATGAGGAAAATAATCGACTTAATACATACTGTTGCGGAAACCGATTCGACCGTGATGCTGAGGGGAGAAAGCGGAACGGGCAAGGAACTAGTCGCGAAAGCAATACATCAGAACAGCAAGCGGAAGTACTTCCCGATTATAACTGTAAACTGCGGAGCGCTGTCCGAATCACTGCTCGAGAGCGAACTGTTCGGTCACGAAAAAGGCGCGTTCACGGGAGCGCATTTCAGGAGAAAAGGAAAGTTTGAAATCGCGAACGGCGGAACGATTTTCCTCGATGAAATCGGGAGCGTTTCTTCAAAAACGCAGGTCGAACTTCTGAGGGTAATCGAATCGAAAAAGTTTAACCGTGTCGGCGGCAACGAGATGGTCGAAAGCGACTTCAGGATAATCACAGCCACGAACGAGCCGCTCGAGAAACTAATCGACGACGGGAAGTTCAGGAAAGACCTTTACTACAGGTTAAACGTAATTACAATAAATATTCCGCCTCTCCGTGAAAGGATACAGGACATACCGATTCTCGCGAATCATTTTCTCAAGAAGTATTCGGAATTAATGAACAAGGGAATCACGGACATATCGAAGAAAGCGCTCGACCAACTTCTGAATTACGACTGGCCGGGAAACGTGCGTGAACTCGAGAACACGATAGAGAGGGCGATTGTAATCGGCAAATCCGATTCGATAGAACCCGACGACCTGCATTTAAAAGAATCGAACTTTACAATTGACAACGGATTTTCCTTCAGCGGCGACAACGGGAACAGCCTTGAGGACATGGAAAGGAAATACATACTGAAAGTGCTTAACGGGAATAACTGGAACATATCAAAGAGCGCCGAAATACTCGAAATCGAGAGGGTTACGCTGTACAATAAAATTAACAAATACGGTTTACGAAAGATTAAGTGATGAACCTGAATATTGTCCCGCTCAAGTTTTCCAACGATCCGTTGCTTAGGAAGTTGACAGAAAGACTGTCTATATATTTTGACGAGATTAAAATTTTCTATACTCCCGTAAATATCGAGCCGGCGTATAATCCGGCGAGGCGGCAGTATCATTCAACAAAAATTCTCGAATCAATTATTAAATCCAATCCTGAAGAAAGCGGATTGTACCTTATACTGACGGAACTTGATTTGTTCGTTCCCGTCCTCACCCACGTATTCGGCGAAGCGCAGTTAAAGGGAAGATTCTCAATTGTTTCAGTATGCAGGCTGTATGAAGAGTTTTACACTGCCGAATCAAATCCGAAACTTGTCCTGAACAGAAGTATAAAGGAAGCGTTGCACGAAATCGGTCACAACCTCGGATTATATCACTGCAGGAACTGGGAATGCATAATGCATTCATCGAATAATGTCGAAGAAATCGACACGAAAGGTTTATTTTACTGCAAGGAATGCTCCGAAATACTAAAATCGAGCGGAATCAAGCATCCGACAGCCACCTGACGCATTAGATTGTAATTACGGAAATAAATGCGTATGTTCTATAGAGATGAGAACAATTTTTTTCTGACCGATAATTATTGCATTAATTCCGGTTTTAAAGACCGCGGAGTAATCCAGAATACTGATATTACCGAGAAAGCAAAATTTTTATTCCCGTCTATTTTTTGTTCATCAGTTTACTTAAAGTAAACATTAAATTGTCCTAACGGACAGGAGAAATAAGCATGAAAATCTACGTAGGAAATATCGCAAGAGAATCAACCGAAGCGGAAGTAAAATCTTTATTCGAAGAATTCGGAGCCGTCACGAGCATCAACCTTCTCAGAGACGATTACACGAAAATGTTAAAGGGATTCGGTTTCATAGAAATGCCGGACGACAAAGAAGGTGAAAACGCGATAAAAAGTCTTAACGGACAACTGTTCAACAGCAGGCCGTTAAGCGTCAGCGTCGCGAAACCGAGAACGGATAATAAAAAGCCCGGAGGTTCATTCAACAGAGGCAACAGAAGCGGCGGCGGTTATATGAAGCCCAAGCGGTACAATTCGGATTATTGATTCTATAAAATAATTTCGTAACAAAACAGTTTTAAAATCCCTTCCCGAATGATACGGGAAGGGATTTTTTCATTCATTCTTCCAGAGTCGAAATGTTTCCGGGGTCCTGCCCTAACGCTCTGGCTTTCAGCACTCTTCTCATAATTTTCCCGCTTCGTGTTTTCGGCAGAGCATCCACAAACTCGACATTTTCAGGTTTGGCAATCGGACCGACTTCATGTCCGACGTGTTTAATCAAGTCTTCCCTGAGTTGTTCAGATTTTTCGAATCCCGCTTTTAGAATAACATACGTGTAAATCGCGTTACCTTTAACCTCGTGCGGGAGCCCTATCGCGGCCGCCTCGGCAACGGCGGGATGGCTAACGAGAGCGCTCTCGATTTCGGCGGTTCCCAGCCTGTAACCCGATACTTTCAATACATCATCCGTGCGTCCGATAATCCAGTAATAACCGTCCTCATCGCGTCTCGCCGAATCCCCTGTCAGATAGATTCCCTCGTACTTGCTCCAGTATTTTTCTATATACTTCTCGGGGTCCTTGTAAATGGTCCTCATCATTGACGGCCAGGGAGTTTTAATAACGAGGTATCCCTCTTCGTTGTCTTTAACTGGATTACCTTCCTCGTCAAGTATGTCCATTTTCAATCCGGGGAAAGGCCGCGTTCCCGAGCCGGGTTTCAGCGGAACGCTCGGCGTCGGGGTAATCATAAAGCATCCAGTTTCAGTCTGCCACCATGTATCCATAATCGGGCATTTTTCTTTTCCGATAACCTTGTGATACCACCGCCACGCTTCGGGATTAATCGGTTCTCCTACGGAGCCGAGGAGCCTTAATGAAGAAAGGTCGTGCCTGTTCGGCCAGGCATCGCCGAATCTCATCAGCCCTCTTATAGCCGTCGGGGCGGTGTAAAGAATGTTGATACCGTATTTTTCAATCATCTGCCACCATCTGTTCGGGAACGGGAAATTCGGAGCGCCCTCGTACATAAAGGATGTCGCGCCGTTAAGCAGCGGACCGTAAACTATGTAACTGTGACCCGTTATCCAGCCGGGGTCGGCAGCGCACCAGTACCTGTCGGTGTCTTTGATGTCAAAAACATATTTCAGAGTAGTGTATGTGCCGACCATATAACCACCCTGCGTGTGAAGAATCGCTTTTGGTTTACCCGTCGTTCCCGATGTATATAAAAGAAAGAGCGGGTCTTCGGCATCCATTTCGGCGGCCTCGCACTTTGAATTAATAATCGGCAGGTTAACGAGTTCGTGATACCATATATCTCTTCCGAATTCCATATTGATATTTTCACCCGTTCTTTTTATTACAAGCACGCTTTCAACGGAAGCGGCTCTTTGCAAAGCCTCGTCCGCTATAGCCTTAAGCGGGACAATTTTACCTCTTTGGAAAGCACCGTCGCAGGTAACGAGCACCTTTGAATGACTGTCTTCAAGCCTCTCGTGAAGCGACTCAACGGAGAATCCGCCGTAAACGACAGAGTGAACGGCTCCGATTCTCGCGCAGGCGAGCATACCCATCATCAGTTCGGGAACGCGTCCCATATAAAGCGTGACCCTGTCTCCTTTTTCGACGCCGAGACTTTTTAAAACGTTTGCGAAACGCGAGACTTCCCTGTGAAGAGCGAAATAAGAAAATACACGGACTTCCCCGTTTTCGCCTTCCCAGTAAAAAGCAACCTTGTTCTTCCTGTGTGTCTTGAGATGCCTGTCGAGGCAGTTGTAGGCAATATTGACTTTCGCGTTCGTGAACCATTTGTAAAAAGGTTTTTCGGAATCGTCAAGCACCTTGTCCCATTTGCCGAACCATTCGAGTTCTTCGGCTTCCTTCGCCCAGAAACCTTCGAGGTTCTTTGAAGCGAATTCATTCAGTTTATCCCAGTCTTTAAGGTTGGCGTTGTCAACAACTTCTCCGGAAGGGTAATATACTTCCCCGTTTAGTTTTTTCATAAGAGTATATTTTAATTTAAGATATAAACTTCTTCTCCTAAGCAGGGATTAGCGCTAATCTTCA
>DATMXZ010000265.1:0-7274 GCA_035561235.1 Ignavibacteria bacterium | reverse complement strand
GAGTAATGAAAAAAATCACAGTACTGCTTATAGTTTTAATGCTCGGCCTCAGTTTTGGAAATTCTTATGCACAGAAATTCAAACTGAACGTAATCGGCGGCTACTCTCTTCCGCTGCCGGACTTAAAGGGTGATTATCCTGGCGACGCAACCAAGGATCCGTTACCATATATGATGAAAAACGGTTTCAACGTGGGTGGTATCGGAAAATACTTCCTGGATAAAAAGAATTCGCAAGGATTAACCCTTACACTTGTCTACACTGGATATTCAAACAGCGTTGATAACGCTATGCTAGGTGTCAGCAATCAGAAGTTTCAGATGAACATGTTTACTGTTGGTCTTGGTTATGAATACAGACCTCCTGTGAAAGGCGCGGTAATGCCTTTCTTCGGCGCTGATATAATCGGCAACTTCTTGTCAGGTAAATACAAAGTCACTCCTACCGGCTTAGCTGAACAGGAGTATACAATGAAATCGGCCTCCAGGTTTGGATTTAATGTCGGGGCTGGAACTGAATTCATTGCGTCTTCTAAAATCACTTTCGTGGTCGGAGTAAAATATCAGTATTACAACCTTCTCGGGAAAGATTACGTGGAGGATGGTTCCGGTACAGAATATAACCTGAACGACAAGGAATATACAGATGCTTTAAATGTTACGCACAAGGCAAGGAACATGATGGGCGTGCAAATATACGGCGGCATCAACTTCAATCTGGACCAGATATTCAAATAGCAAAAAGTAAGTTTCTTACAAAGGCTGTCCTGAAAAGGGCGGCCTTTTTTTATTCAATGACTTGAAAAACTTATCCCATTGACTTACTTTAATCCTTTAATTAACCAAATACACAAAAATGAAAAAGGCATTATTGGCAATCACAGTATTATTCTTCCTTTCTGTACTGACTGCATATTCACAGCCCGTCGATAAATTCGCCAGAAAAGGCCAGTGGGAAATAGGAGGCACGATAGGGTACACAAACACAACACCGGTTTCAAACGGTCATACCGGAGATTCATATTCGGTTCTCAATTTTTCCCCTACGGTTTCATATTTTGTAGAAGACGGTTTTGAAATAGGCGGTATGTTTGATATAAAATACTATGATGTCGGGAATGAAAACACGACGATGTACACGCTGTACGCTGTTCCCTCGTACAATTTTAAGACAAAGAGCATGTTTTATCCTTATGTTCAGGGACAAATCGGTTTCAACGGTTATTCGAACGGTTCATCACGCAGCGGTATTGCCTGGGCGTTTGAAGGCGGGGTTAAAGCAAATTTCGTAACAAACGGATTGCTGAAATTCGGAATTAATTACAATCAGGTTACTTTGAATTCCAGCGGCAGTACGGAAAGAAACGGTATTAATGTCATCAGCGCCGTTCTCGGTGCCGGACTTTTCTTTTAAGACTAATAAATATTTTTTGGATTAAGACCGGTCACTGAGCCGGTCTTTTTTTTAAGGATACCGAATGCCCAAATAATGAAAGATATTTATGTTTATTGTAGTTAAGTAATTGTTTATATTTATTTTTTGCATTTTTTATGAGAATAAGTTTAAACTGGATAAAATCGTTAATTCCCGGATTTAAAGTGGAATCTTATGACGTCCTTTTTAAGGATATGGTCGGAATAGGACTTGACATAGAATCAATCGAAAGCGAAAGGGAAAAATTCAATAATTTCGTCGTCGGTGAAGTGCTTGAAACGACAAAGCATCCGAATGCGGATAAACTCACCGTTTGCAAAGTCAACGCGGGCGATAAAACGCTCAAAATAGTCTGCGGCGCTTCGAATGTTGCGGCGGGGCAGAAGGTATGCGTTGCAAAAATCGGCGCGGTGATTCCTAAAGGCGGGTTTGAAATTAAAAAAAGCAAGATACGCGGCGAACTTTCGGAAGGAATGATTTGCGCCGAGGATGAACTCGGTTTGTCAGAAGATCATTCGGGCATAATGGTGCTTAAACAGGATGCCGTTCCGGGACAGGAGTTTTCAGAATACGCGGGCGCGGATGATTATTTTATCGAAATAGGCGTAACTCCAAACAGAGGGGATTTATTCTCACAGACAGGAATGGCAAGAGAGATAGCGGGGATTTACGGACTCAAGGTCAGGAAACCGGAAACGCCGATTACTGAATCCAGAGAGAAGTCGAAAGATTTCATTGATATATCAATCGAGAACAAAGAACTGTGCAGAAGATTTACGGGAAGAGTAGTAAAGAACGTGGTAATCAAGGAATCGCCAGAATGGCTGAAGAAAGCAATGACGGCAGTGGGTTTGCGCCCGATTAACAACATCGTTGACATTACAAATTTTGTAATGATGGAAACGGGACAGCCTCTGCACGCGTTTGACTACGATAAAGTTCGCGGGAAAAAAATAATCGTAAGAACCGCTAAAGAGGGTGATAAGTTTACGACTCTCGATTCCAAGGAAAGAATTCTGAACGACAGGTCCCTTATGGTATGCGACGGGGACGGACCATCCGGAATCGCCGGCATAATGGGAGGCGAATTCTCCGAAATATCTTCGGATACAAAGAACGTTTTAATCGAGGTCGCGTATTTCGACCCTGTCTGCATCAGGAAAAATTCAAAGAAACTCGGACTGCAGACTGATGCATCCCAGAGGTTCGAAAGAGGCGTCGATATCGAAAATATACCTTACGTATCGGACAGGGCTGCTTCATTGATTCAGCAGATTGCCGGAGGTGAAGTACTGAAGGGTATCGTCGATGTTTATCCCGGCAGGTTCGATAAACTTATTGTAAGCGTCCGTCCGCGCAGGGCTGAAAGCGTGATTGGAATTGCTCTTACAGGCGGTGACGTAAAAAAACTTCTCGGCAGAATCGATATAAATTTTGTAAAAGAGGAAGATGACAAACTTTATTTCGAGATACCCGAGTACAGGAGAGAGGATATACAGAGGGAAATAGACTTAATCGAGGAAATCGCGAGGCTTTACGGATACGCGAACATAGAGAACGACTACTGTTTCAGACTCGACGTGTCGGCGCATATAGATTATCAGGACAGTTTTTTGAAACTTCAGAACAATTCCCGGGAGTATTTCATCGGTAGGGGATTCAACGAAATCATTTCGTATTCACAGCAGGATTACGGCAGGATAAGCAGGTTTCAGTCGAAGCCCGTTAAGATAACAAATCCGAACTCCGTGCTGATGAACGCGATGCGAGTTAATCTGACGTTCGGGATGGTCAGCACCATACTCGGAAACCTTAATGAGATTGGAAAAGACTCGTCTCTCAGGCTTTTTGAAATCGGCAAAGTATTTACGGACGCGGGCGAAAAATTCACCGAGGAAACGCATCTTTGCTTCTCGCTTTGCGGCAAGCGTGACGTCATTTCTTTCGATGTAAAGGAAACCGGTTTTGACTTCCTTGACCTCAAGGGCGAACTCGGAATGTACTTGGCTAAATTAAATATTGAAAATTATGAATTAATTTGCTATAATGCGGAGGATGGGAACCGTTTCTTTGAAATAAAATCGAAAGATTCCGTGCTCGGAGAAATAAGGATATTGAATCAGCAATCCTTCGAAGATTTTGATTCTGACACGGAATTATTCGTTGCGGAATTGAATCTTGAAAGTGTTTTCGATGTTTTAAACGGAAGCAGAGAATACAGTGAAATTTCAAAATTCCCGTCCGCTAAGAGGGATATAGCCGTTGTGTCGGAGAAAAAAATTCTGTATCAGGATTTGTACAATGTTATTAAGGAATCCGGCGGCAAGTATCTGCGCGAAATCAGGTTATTTGACATATACACGGACGAGAGACTCGGTAACGACTTGAAGAGCATGACATTTTCTCTTGAATTCAGTTCTCCCGAAAAAACGCTTACTGATGAAGAGGTAAGCGCGATGGTTGACAAAATCGTAAAAAATTTAAATAAAAAACTCGGAGTTACTTTAAGGGCAAACATTACAAATGGATAGCAAACCCGAAATAAACAGAGATGAGTTAATAAGGTTGCACGGTGTATTCAACCTCAATCTTGACAATATGCTGAAAAAAGTGAACGCCTTGATTTCGAAGAACCGCGGGCTTACGGATGAAAATCATCAACTGAGGGAGAGCGTAAAGGATTTAAACAACAAGATAACGGAACTGAAACTGCAACTCAACAAAATAAATTCGGATTCATTGTTCAAGGAAAAGGAAATTTCCGATCTGAAAAATTTGTTGTTGAGTGCGGAGAAGAACACAACAAATATTAGAGACAAAGAGTTTGTAAGATCACGTTTAAAAGAATTGATATCGAGAATAGACGTACATCTCGAACAATATGAAGATCAAGCACAAGATTTTGAAGATTAAACTAATGGCTGGTAAATTCAAAATTAAAAAATGAAAACTTCAGGTATCAAAGTAAAAATATTCAACAGTGACTATAATCTGCTCGGAGACAATCCGGCGGAAGTGGAAAGATATGCGAAGTATGTCGATCAGATAATGCAGAGAATAAATTTTCAATCTCCTAACACGTCCGTTGAATCCGTGGCAGTGGTATCGGCGCTGAACATAGCGGAATCGTACTACAGGGAAAAAGACCTCAGGTACGAGACTCAGAAAGAGTATTTCGATACAATGAAGTCGAATATTTCAAAAATTGAAGAAATAACAAAATTAATAGACAATAGTCTTTAAGTTCTTTTAAATATATTTGGTTTTACCGCAAGCCAGCCATATATCAAACATTATATAGAACCATCAAATTTCTATAAGCCGGGAGGTTAGCTCTCGCAAGTGTTAGGTCAGGCCTCAATCTCAGGATTTGCTCTCCGCCGAGGCGGGTAAAGAGCAGCAGTGGAAGACCGCGACGCTTTGGCGCCCCCCACTGTTTGCTTTACAAAGGTTCCTATATAACCTTTGATGCTGACTTGCGGTTTTTTTTTATTATTAAATTAACAATAATCAGTAAACTTATACATATACAATATGCCAGAAATGGAATTATACATTCTGCTTCCAATGCTTGTCGGTTTATGTCTGATAACGTTTTTTATCGGATGGTTCATACAGGTTAAGATAAACAAGAGCAAGATTGACGGTGCTGAAAACGTCGTAAAAAGAATGATGAAAGAGGCTGAACAGAAATCAGCCGAACTGGTGTCAGAAGCGGAAAAGAGAGCGCGTAATTTTAAACAGGATGCGGAAAAAACTGCTCAAAACCTGAAGAAGGAAAAATTGCTCGAAGTAAAAGACGAATTCTACAAGAGAAAACAGAAATTCGATGAAGAATGCAAAATAAGAGACAAGGAGATTTCCGAGATTGAGAAGAAGATTAAGAACGAAAAAGAAATAGTTGAGAAACTCAGGAACGAACTCCAGACTAAAGAGTCGAACGCCCAGCAGGCTTACAACGAGTATTCTTTGAAAATCAAGGAATTCACCGAAAAGAAACAGCAGGTTGATAGACTCGAGTCCGATGTCAATGCTTTGATTGAGGAACAGAGAGCAAAACTGCAGAGAATATCCGGACTGAGCGAGGACGAAGCGAAGAAAATTCTGTTTGAAAGCCTGATGAATCAGGTGAAACTTGAATCTTCTCAGAAACTTCAGGAGGTGCGCGACCTGACGAAACTCGAAGCGAACAAAATTTCGAAGAATATCGTGATACAGGCAATACAGCGTTCCGCGGTCGACCATTCGGTTGAAACCACAGTCAGCGTTCTGCAAATTCAGTCGGACGAACTGAAGGGAAGGATTATCGGAAAAGAAGGACGAAACATCCGAGCGTTCGAGGCTGTTACCGGTGTCGATATAATAGTCGACGATACTCCCGAGGCAATAATTATTTCGGGCTTCGACCCGTTCAGAAGGGAAATCGCCAGAATAGCGATGGAAAGACTGATAGCCGACGGAAGAATTCACCCGGCGAGAATTGAAGAAGTAGTTCAGAAAGTCGAAAAGGAACTGAACGAGGAAATCATTAGGGTCGGCGAACAGACGCTCATAGATATGGGAATACAGGGTGTGAACAGGGACATAATTACGCTTATCGGAAGAATGAAATACCGTTCGAGTTACGGTCAGAACGTGCTTAACCACTCCATAGAGGTCGGGCACATAGCGGGTATTATGGCTGCGGAACTCGGACTGGACGCTGTTATGGCAAAGCGCGCGGGACTCTTTCACGATATAGGCAAGACCGTTGACAGAAGCATCGAGGGACCCCACGCCATACTCGGATATGAAATCTCGAAACGCTGCAAGGAGCACGCGATAGTATGCAACGCGATAGGCTCACACCACGATGAAATTCCGATGGAGCACCCGATAGCGGTTCTCGTACAGGCGGCGGACGCTATTAGCGGCGCGAGACCCGGAGCAAGAAGGGAATCCGTCGAAGCGTATTCGAAACGTCTCGAAAAACTCGAGGCTATTGCCACTTCATTTGAGGGCGTTTCCAAAACTTTCGCAATACAGGCGGGAAGGGAAGTCAGGGTCATTGTCGAGCAGGACAAGATTAGCGACATGCTTCAGGATCAACTCGCGGAGGACATCGCGCACAAGATACAGGAAGAAATGGAATATCCCGGACAGATAAAAATTAATGTGATTCGGGAACGCAGAAGTATTGCTTATGCGAAATAAATTATATAATATACCGTAAAATATTTATCACGTATGGGGAAAAAAATAGAGAACAAGATTTTAGTAGGAATTACCGGCGGCATCGGTTCAGGTAAATCGGAAGTCTGCAGGATGCTGTCGAAAAAAGGATACAAGGTTATATTCGCGGACCTGATGGCTAAGGAGTTGTACAAGACAAACAAGGGACTCGCGAGAAAGGTCGTCAGGGCTTTCGGGAAAGGCATTCTGAACTATCAGGGCGTAATAAGCCTTACGAAACTACGCGAGGTCGTGTTCGCGAACAAGAACAATTTCAAAAAAATAAACGAGATTGTTCATCCTACGGTGATAAAGACTCTAATGGAGCACATCAGGAAACTCAGACAGCGGGTGATAATAATCGAGTCGGCTCTTGTTTTCGATACCGCGTTTCACAAGTATCTTGATTATACTATAATGGTTTATTCGAACAAGAAGAACAGACTTGAAAGAATTATGATGCGTGACGGGGCAAGGAGAAGCGAAATCGAAAAAATAATGAAATATCAGATTGACGAGAAAGTCAAGATTGAAAAATCGGATTTCATAATAGTGAACAACAAATCTCTCGAAGAACTTTCGAGGGAAGTAGAGTTTTTCAGCAATATTCTCAACGCTTTGAAATAATC
>DATMXZ010000264.1:0-3009 GCA_035561235.1 Ignavibacteria bacterium | reverse complement strand
CACTAAAATTATGATAATTTATAAGTAAAATCAATGAAAAGAAAAATCTTCGTAAGGCGTGGGATTTGCGGGCTAAAGCCCGTCTTTTGCAATTCCTTCGCCCCACTCTGAAGAGTGGGGTTAGTTTATATTCGCGGGCTTTAATAATTCGTAAACGAGAGTCCCCCAAAGAACGGGGAGACTCTCGAAAACGGAAAAGAGCAGGAGACTCTCGAAAACGGTAAATTGAAACCGCACCGAGAGTCCCCCAAAGAACGGGGAGACTCTCGGGAACGGAAATGAACGGGGAGACTCTCGGGAACGGGAAGAACTGTGTTTCGGTTATGGATTCCCGGTTCGCATCGCCACGGCGACCCTTCGGCACGGCGAAAGCCCCGAGTGACTCGGGGTAAACTTCAAGCGCACTTTCGCGGGAATGACAAAATTCGAAATCATCGTTTTTTAGAAGTCTATTTAATAAATAGCGCTTTGCCATATGCTTTATAAATCGCGCTCAGCCCTTCAGCAGTTATACTATATATATAAACACCGCTTGAGAGCCCACTTAAGTTCACATTCACGTCGAGATAACCTTTTTTCCCAATGCGCGGAGGACTTTTAAACACTTCCCTGCCTGTAATATCGAATATACGCAGAAAAATCCGGCAGTCTTCGGACATTTCCAAGAGAATTTTCGTCGTTGAGTTGAACGGATTCGGGTAATTGCCTCTAAGTATAAATCTTCCCGGCGTCTTAATCTCGATATACCCGTCCAGATAAAAATATTCCGAATTCCCCCCAAAGTCCGTCTGCTTAAGTCTGTAAAAATATTTTCCCGAGTTAAGGTTTTCATCGGTATAGCAATAAAGCGCGCCGTTTCCCGCGGATTGTCCCTTATCTGTCCGACCGACAGCGCTCCACAGATTACTTTCCTCCCGCCGTCTCTCAATGAAGAAACACAGATTATCAAACTCAAACGACGTTGACCATTTCAAGAGCACGCATCTGCCTTTTGCTTCACCGGAAAAAGATAAAAGTTTAACGGGTAAAACAGATTGGTTCGCGATTATGAATTCGCCCAAAAGAGAATAGATGCCCGCCGTTCCCGAATAAGGATCGCTTCCGATAACAACCGCCTGTTTTTCTTCAAATGTATTTCCGGTGCGCCTTCCTGCATATACTGTACCGCCGGGATTGAACCCTGTATTGTGTTCCGATGAATTCCACTGAAATGTCAGCAACGCGTTAGTTCCTCCCTCCGTTCCCTCATTAATAATCCATTTTTTTCTGACGTAAGCGGTTCCGAAAATCTGGAAATCTACAGTATCCATAGTCCTGACAGAAATATCGTCCGGCGTTCCGGAGTAATTAATCGTAACGGGGGTGTACGTGCCGTTTCCGACCGGAAACGTAAAATCAATTCCTGACTGCAGACCGAGTTTTTTCAGCGCGCCTTCGCCAGACGTATTTATGTACGCCGATGTGCCGGCGCCTGAAACCGTACCTGACGCAGTAAGAGTTAAATCATAAGATTGCGTGAGAACTTTTCCTGAAGCCAGTTCCAGAGTACCGCCGACCGACAGCGGCGCGGACAGAGCAAGTCCTGAAGGATTACTGACTTTAATGTTTCTGCAAGCAATAAGCAGCGCGCCCGTAACCTGCTGGGAAGTTCCGTTGAACTCGAAGTCGGCATCCGGAGCAAAACTTTTATTTACGGTATTGATACTTCCGTTCACTCCCCCCGTGTTAGCGGTAATTATTTTTCCACCCGAAAGCAGATTAAACGCGCCTGTTCCGCCGATAATCCTGCCGGAACAGTCAATCGTTCCGTTAACGTTAACAGTATTGTTCGAACTGACATTATTCTGCAATTTGACGACCGCGCCTGAACTCACGTTCAGGTTTTCAAAATTTAGCGTGCCAGTTCCGGATAACAACTGCTCCGCCGTTCCGCTGAAACTGAATATCTGCGTGCCTGCACCGTAATTTACCGTACCGCTGTTAGTGAAGTTTCCTTTAAATACGTTGCCCGCGGTGTTAGAAATGTTCATTATTACATTGCTTCCGATGAGAAAATTTCCGTTCACGGTGAGCGGATTAGTGCCCGTATAATTGAATGAATAGACGCCCGACGACGACTCGAAGGAAAGATTGCCGTAAGTCCTTCCCGCAAGGCTTACAGGGGTGTTTGTAGTTTCGCTGCCCCTGTAAATCCAGGTGCTGAGCGGTTCCTTGGCGGAGAAGAAATTATTCATATTCGAGGCGGAGCTTGTGGTGTTAAAAATAACGGTGCCGCCGTTTTTCAGCGCGCCCGTTCCGGGCATCGAAGCGGGGACCAGTCCCTGATAAAGGAAAATGCCGCTGACGGTTATTTCGTCTCCCGAACCGTCATTTGTAAGAAAATAGACGGATGAATTGACAGTAAGTTGCGCGCCCGATTCTACGATTACCTGGTCAACAGTATAATCCTGACTATTATAATCCGCCGTGTGTCCCGTCCGTATTGTTATCACGCCCGAATTATAATCGGGCGGAACGGCGGCATTTACCCAGCCCGACGACGAGTAGCAGGACCAGGTGGCGGCATCGCTCCACGGGCCGGATGTTTTTGTCCTGTAGTCATTTAAGGATTGAGAATTAATTACATTCGTAAAGGCTTGCTGCATCAGAATGAAAAAGAGGAATGCCTTGCAGCAAATCCTGAAGGTGTTGTTTTTCATAATGAAACTATTTATATGAATTCCGTTTTCCTTGCTTCCCTTAAATCGAATATAAAAAAATATTTTTCATTTAGCCACTGCATAAGAAGTACATCAGAATTGCTTTACCGTACAGTACCGCGCTCATCGGAGAAGAGAGGACACTGCGCTTTCAGTCGTTAAAAAAAATTAACTTAATTTATTATCTTGAAATTCATACTCAAAAAAAATACTTTATAATTGATAAGTTCCTAATTGTTACGCAATTAAATTGTGACTAACATTGCGGAGCTTTACCCGGAATACGGTTATTTAAGATAAATATTATCTC
>DATMXZ010000263.1:0-2359 GCA_035561235.1 Ignavibacteria bacterium | reverse complement strand
ATTTTATAATGAATGTTCTCGCAAAATTTGCTGGTTTCATTCTCGATTTACCGAAAACGGTTTTCTTTAACCTGAAATATTTCGGTGTCAGGGGATTGTTTATACTGCCTGTTCTTGTTTCGCGGAAGGTTAAATATATTAACTCAGGCGGCAATGTCAAATTAGAGGGGAATTTGCGTTTCGGCATTATTAGGCTCGGTTATTCTGACGTCGGCATATTCGATAAACGCTATAACAGGACTATCTGGGATGTCCGCGGGAATGTGGTATTCAAAGGCGGAGCGAGAATAGGTTGTGGCTCTAAAATAAACGTAGGCAGTACCGGCACGCTGGTGTTAGGTAATAACTTCGTCATTACGGCTTCGTCTGCTATCGTCTGTTTTAGTAATGTCAGATTTGGTGACAACTGCCTACTGTCTTGGGAAAACCTTATCATTGATAATGACTTTCATAACGTGACTATGAAAAACGGTAAGACAATCGGCAAGTCTAAGGATATTACGGTTGGTAATGATGTTTGGATATCCTGCCGCTGCACAGTCCTGAAAGGAACAGTGATTCCCGATAACTGCGTAATAGGTTCGAACAGCCTTCTTAATAAAGTCTTTGAAAAACCGGATTGCCTTTACGCGGGAGTTCCTGCCAAAATGATTAAAGAAATTGAGAAATGGGAAAGATAATTATTAACTTAAATATTTTTAATAAAAACGCAATCGTCATTTCCTGTCGGGAGAGATTATCCGGTTTATGAAAAACTTGCTCATGATATCACATTCCTCGAATGCTGCAGGTGGCGGCGAAGATGATTTCATGAACTTATTGAATCACCTGCACACGAAATATAATATTGTGAGTGTTGTCCCTGAAGGCGTAAGAGTTAAACAGTATTCTGAATATTCCCATGAACTAAAAGTTATCCCGGATGGGATTTTTCCTTTTACCGGTTTCAGCATAAAGAGTTATATTAAATATATCCTCATAATTTTGAAAAAAATCATCGTCTTGCTCCCGTTTCTTTTGAAAGTAAGGGACAGGATAGATGTTTGTTATGTCAATTCTTCAACGTGTTTTGTGGAAACTCTTCTGGTCAGCATGCTGGGTATACCGTACGTTATATCAATAAAAGAAATAATCCAACCCGATGTTGCGAGGGAATTACTTTACAAATTTTACGGATACACATCAAAGAAAGTAATCGTTATTTCGAAAATCCTGAAATCATTATTTGAAAAAGCCTGCGACTATAAATCTACGTACATCATATATTCTTCTATTGATGAAAAACTTATGAAAATCATATCGGAAAGTGAAATTCCTGTCGGGTTGGCGAAGACAAATGATTCCTTCAGAATACTCAATGTTGGAGTAATCTGCCAGTTGAAAAATCAGAAACTTCTGATTGAGGCTGCGTCGAATCTTAATGATAAACACAAATACGAAATTATATTTGTGGGCAGAATAATCGACCAAAATTATTACGATTTGATCAGAGCAATAAGCCTGAAAAAGCGCGATAATATCGAGATCGTATTTATGGGCGAGATGAGTAAAGAATCCGTTCTTTATTTAATGAAATCATCAGACTGTGTTGTTATCACGTCGCAAAGAGAAGGTATGTCTCTGGTCTTAGCTGAAACTCTTTATCTCAATAAACCCCTCATTACAACTGAAGTTGGGGTGGTCTCGGAAATAATTAGACATGGGATTAATGGTCTTATTATTGACAAACACGACCCGAAGTATCTTGCCGATTGTTTGATGAAACTTGCTTCCGATGATTCTCTGAGATATGATATTTGCGAGATGAACGAGGAAAAATATAAGGAGTATTTCGATCTGCGATTGTACCTGAATAAACATGAAGCAATACTCCTGGATGCAATAAGAAAAAAATATTGAAAAACAGTACTTCTATGCAAAGTGAAAAAAAAATTTCTGTATTAAATGTTTTAACAGGTGTTGACGACGGAGGATTGGAAATGCTTGTTTACAGGATCTATAAAGGGCTGGATAAATTGAAATATGATTTGAAAATGGTATCCTTGACGCCTCTCCGTGGCAATTTTCTCGAAAAACAAATACGCGAAACAGGAACTGAGTTATATTCTTTTAATTTTAGGAATAAAGGAAAAGGTATTAAGGATGGATTGCACAATGCCGGGCAGTATTTGCTTTTTATATTTTTTTTGTGGAATACTAAGTTTGACGTGATCCATTCTCATGATTTTTTCCCTGCATTTATTGCCAGAACGGGGATATTGTTGAGTCAAAAAAAACTTTTCCGCAGGTCCATTAAAGTGTTTTCAACATATCACAATATCTATTACTGGCTGAAACCTGTTCATCACAAGATTAATAA
>DATMXZ010000262.1:0-2111 GCA_035561235.1 Ignavibacteria bacterium | reverse complement strand
ATCAGAAGAACTATCCCGAGGTCAGTTTCAGCCTTGAACCTCCGCGCAATAAATCGTTCGGCGATTTATCCACAAACGCGGCGCTTATAATCGCGAAAAAAGTCGGAAAGAATCCCCGCGAAATCGCGGCTGTGATATCGGAAACGCTTTCAGCGTACAACGATATTTTTACATCGGTCGAAGTTGCCGGAGCGGGATTTATAAATCTTAAAATAAACGACAATCTTTATCTTCATACCCTCGCCGATATTCTTAAAGAGGGCAGGAACTACGGAAAGAATAAGAATAATCTTGGCAAGAAAGCCAACCTCGAATGGGTTAGCGCTAATCCGACAGGACCGCTTCACGCGGGACACGGCAGGCAGGTTTGTCTTGGAAAATCAATCGCAAATCTGCTGGAATGGAGCGGCTATGAAGTCACGCGCGAATATTATTACAACGATGCGGGAAATCAGATGAACAATCTCGCAAAATCCGTGTACTCAAGGTATATGCAGATATTCGATTCTTCATTCCCCTTTCCTGTGGACGGGTATCACGGCGGGTACATTAAGGAATACGCCGAAAGAATTTACGCGGATAAAAAAGACTCGCTGAAAAACGCGGAAGACCTTTCTTTCTTCAAGGAATTCGCGGAGAGAGCCAATTTTAAAAGAATCAAGGACACTCTGGAAACTCTCGGAATAAAACACGATGTCTTTTTCAGCGAAACCGAACTATACAGAAACGGCGACATTAAAGACCTTCTCGCGGATTTTAAAAACAAAGCGGTCAGCCGCGAAGAAGAAGGCGCTGTCTGGCTTAAAATGGACAGAGACAGATTTCATAAAGATAAAGTTATCGTCAAGTCAACGGGAGAACCTACTTACCGCCTTCCCGATATGGCTTACCACATAAATAAAATAAAGCGGGGCTACGATTTTATAATCGACATCTTCGGCTCCGACCACGGAGACACATACAAGGAAGTGCTTTACGGAATTGAAAAAGCGGGTTATGATACTTCTGGTATCAAAGTGATAATTCACCAGATGGTGACGTTCAAGTCGGGCAGCGAATCGGTAAGAATGAGCAAGCGCAGCGATAATGTTTACTATCTCGACGACCTTATAAAGGACGTGGGCGCCGACGCGACTCAGTTCTTCTTCGTGATGCGCGCCGCTAACACTCATCTCGATTTCGATATTGAACTCGCGAAGGAACAGTCCGACAAGAATCCCGTTTATTACCTTCAATATGCTCATGCGAGGATATGCGGAATATTCAGGAACGCGGAATTGAACTTCGGCAAGGAGATTTACGAATCGGAATTTGACCTGAAAAAATTAGCCGAACCGGGCGCGGTGGAATTACTGAAAGTTCTTTCACGGTTCCCCGAAGAAGTTGAAAGTGTTTCCGAAACTCTTGAACCGCACAAGATTATAAATTACCTGAATAGCGCCGCTGAAACGTTCCACAAGTTCTACCACGATAACAGGGTGCTTGATGCCGATAACATCGATACTACTGTCGCGCGGCTCAAATTGTGCGAAGCGGTAAGAACGGTATTGAGAAACGGATTCGAAATAATCGGTATAAACGCTCCCGAAAGAATGTAAATATTAATGTTGAAACACTGGTATGAATTTTATAATTTGATTCATTATGAGAAAATTCTTTATAATATTCCTGATTCTCTGCTCTCTGCCCGCTTTCGCGCAGGACGAAAAAGAGAGACTCGGAATTCAGGATGAGATTAAACTCGGCTCGAACTATTATAATTACGGAGATAAGGATAAGGTCAACATAGAAGTCCTCGTCTGGGGCACCATTCCTACTCCGGGGAAATACCTGATTCCGCAGGGTACGAGACTGCTTGACCTGATTACACTTTGCGGAGGTCCTTCCAAGGATACCAAACTTGAAGATATCAGAGTCGTCAGAACGAAAAATGATTCTCTGGGCATAAAAGAGGATAAAGTAATTAAATTGAATTATAACGATTATCTCTGGGATGATAAAATTTCTCTTTCCGCGAAACAAAATCCCGTGCTTATGGCAGGCGATATGATTGTTTTTCCCCTCGACCAGAAATTCAGTTATCGTGAAAATCTTTATCTAATTCTTTCAAT
>DATMXZ010000261.1:0-8817 GCA_035561235.1 Ignavibacteria bacterium | reverse complement strand
TTTAATACCCAAACTATTAAGCAAAATATGCTCAATAAACTTCTATTATCGGCTTTATCTTCATTTTCCGCGGAAGACAGGAGTAAGTTTCTTTTATTCGTGAAATCAGGAGATGCGGTTTCGTCGCGTAAGTTTTATCCCGTTGCGCGGCATCTTATGAAAAATCTTGCATCGGGGAACGATTTAAAAAATATTGATGCCTCAATACTTTTCGGGGAAGCGTACGGAAAAAAGTATTCAAGGCAGACGCTTCTCAACAGACAAAGCGAACTGCTGTCCCTAGTTAAAAAATATTTTAAACAGGATGCCGCGGAAAAGAACGAGTACGCAATGGAAAACCTCTACGCGCAGGAACTGCTTACGCGCGGCCTTCTCGGATTGTACGCCAGAGATGATCCCGGCAGCGGTTTGTCGCCCGTGAAAAACATATACAACGAAGACGCTTTCGACCTCGTGCAGCAGAGCGTTTTGCTTAACGGGGCTTACTTTCAGATGATGAAGCAAACCGCAGAATCACAGAAAAAATATTTCACGCACAGCAGGTTTCTTATCGCGGATTTGCTGTGCCGCCTTTACCGCACCGGTCAAGAACTGCAGATACAAAAATACTTCAGCCTGAATTACGGATTTAATCCCGTCCTTGAGTTCATCGGCTCGCTGAACAATGAAAAGTTTTTCGAAGCGCGCGAAATTCAGAATGACGAACTTTTCACGATTCCGCTTCTCCGATATTATATTTTCACCGCTTTCAGAAATCCAAACAATAAGAAATATATAACAAAAGCGCTGAAAGTGTTTTATAAAAACGAAGAAAAGTTTACGGAGTATTTTAGAACTGAAATGTACAGAATGCTTATGACGTACTATATTGTTAAGGTTAACAAGGGCGAGCGTTTATACTATGAGCATTTATTCAGACTTTACGACAGGAAACTGAAGAGCAATCTTGTTTCGGACCTCCGCCGTTGCTCTTATCCCGCAAGCGTTTTCAGGGAATACATAATCGCGGGAATCAAGGTGAAAAAATACAAATGGACGGAGAACATAATAACAAAATATTCGCCTCTGCTGCCGAAAAGCATTCGCGCCGATGAGGTGAATCTCGCGAGTGTGCGTTTATGTTTCGCTAAAAGAGAATACGAAAAAGCGATTGAACTCATAAACAATCATAAAAGCGGTAATATAACGCACCACATAGACGAAATAAGGTATAAACTCGCCTGTCTGTATGAACTCCGAAGATACGAGGAAGTGTATTACGAAATAGATAAATCAAAACACTATCTGAAGTATAATAAAAACACACTTCCCGAAATGCACGTGACGTATTACAAGAAGTTTCTCGACAGGGTGCTTAAACTTCTGAATTACCACGCTAACCCGTATAAAAAGGACCCGGAAATGATATGCCGCGAAATAGAAAACGATAAAGATGTTTATACAATGAAAGACTGGGTGACTGAAAAGGCGGGCGAGATAGCGGGAAGGTAATCGCTTTCTATCTGAAGGGTAAAAAATCGCTCCCAAACAAAAATTCGGGAGCGGTGTAATTCTTAAAAATAAACTATTGCTGCTTTAACATTTCGCGAGACCCTGTTCGAGATCTTCAATTAAATCGCTGACATCCTCTATGCCGACCGCGTAGCGCACGAGTCCTTCCGTTATGCCCGCTTCGAGTTTGCTTTTCTTCGAGACTTTCGAATGCGTCATCGATGCGGGATGCTCAATCAGTGTTTCTACGCCTCCGAGAGATACGGCAAGTGTCGCGACTTTCACGTTGTTCATTAATGTTTTTCCCGCGTCAAAGCCGCCCTTTAATTCGAAACTTATCATCGCTCCGAATCCGTTCATCTGCTTCTTGGCGAGTTCGTGCTGCGGGTGCGATTTCAATCCCGGATACTTTACCCACTCTATCTTAGGATGCTTTTCAAGCCATTCGGCAATCTTCATCGCGTTTTCCTGCGCCCGCTCTATGCGGATTCCCAGAGTCTTAACACCGCGAAGCACCATGTACGCCTGCGACGGATCCATATTGCATCCCAGCGATATCATCATCGGTCTGATTTTTTTGTAAAGCGCTTCATCCCTGGCTACGATAATGCCGGCAACTATATCGGCGTGCCCGTTTATGAATTTTGTCATCGAATGAAACACCACATCCGCGCCGTATTCAAACGGACGCTGCAGGTAAGGAGAAGAAAAAGTGTTATCGACCACAAGCAGTAAATTGTGTTCTTTCGCTATTTTCGAACAAGCGGCGAGGTCAGTTATATCAAGCGTCGGATTCGCCGGGCTTTCTATGTATAATACTTTCGTGTTCGGTTTGATTGCTTTTTCTATGTTTTCGATTTTGGTCGTGTCAACCCAGGTCGATTCTACGCCGAATCTTGACCAGTGCTCTTCCATCACAACGCGTGAGGGTCCGTAAACTGCCGCCGTCCCGATCATGTGTGCTCCCTTCTCGAGAAGAGCCATGTATATCGTATTGACAGCGCCCATCCCGGAGCCGACCGCTATCGCTCCGTAACCCCCGCAAAGACCCGCTATGCAGTCTTCAAGAGCCTTGATAGTTGGATTGCCGAGACGCGTGTAAATGAATCCGTTCGATTCGCCGAGAAAACATTTTTCGCCCTCTTCTGCCGTGTCAAAAGCGAATGTAGATGTCTGGTAAATGGGAACGTTTACGGAATTAAATTCATCCTTGTATGCTCCTCCGTGTATTAACTTTGAGTTGAAACGTAATTTTTTTGAATCCATGGTTATAATTATAGTTAAACAGTTTTATAAATGAGTTGATGTCAGATAAAATTTTTCGCTTTAAGAATTTTATCGATTATTTCACGAACGGCTCCTTCACCGCCGTTCTTTTTGCAGACGTAATGAACGTGCTTCTTCACTTCGTCGATTGCGTTCTTCGGACAGCAGGAAAATCCCACCTTCTTTAAAAGGGGAATGTCGAATTCATCGTCGCCGATGTAAGCGAAGTTTTCGTCGTTGAGTTTGTATCTCTTCTTCAATTCCGCGTACGGAATAAGTTTATCAGGCACGTCCTCAAAAAGAAAATCGATTTTAAGCCTGTCAGTCCTTTTCCTGTTTATCGGCGAACTTCTTCCGCTTATGACGGCGAACTTCAATCCGAATTTTCTGCCGCGCTCTATACCGTATCCGTCGTGAGTATGGAATACCTTCATGTCCTCTCCGCTGCTGAGATATATCATGTGCCCCGTTGTAAGGCACCCGTCAAGGTCCATCAACAGAAATTCAATTTTCTTTAAATCGGGTTTCTTCATTCTAAAATTTATTTTTTGAAGGGCAGATGTCCGAAAGGAAACAGTCCCCGCATTTTGGTTTTTTCGCCTGACATACAAGCCGTCCGTGCTCGCCCGTTCTCATTGAAAAATAAAACTGCTCTTTTTCGGGAACGATTTCTTTAAGTTCCGCCTCTATCTTGTCGGGATTGTCGTTTTCTTTTAGCCCGAGACGTGCGGAAACCCTTTTCAGATGAGTGTCGACAATTATTACGTCTTCTTTGCCGAAACAATTTCCCAGCACAACGGATGCCGATTTTCTTCCTACGCCCGGAAGTTCGGTTAGAGAATCCATATCGCCCGGAACCCTGCCTTTATGGTTTTTCTCGAGAGACTCGCAAAGAGATATGATGCTCTTAGTCTTGTTGTTGTAAAAGTTGATGGATTTTATCTCATCTCTGAACTTATCGGCGCCGTCTTTCAATATGTCTTTCGGAGATTTATATTTCGATTTGTATAGAGGCGTCATTGTCTTGTTCACGCTTACGTCGGTGCACTGCGCGGCAAGAACCGTCGACACAATCAGTTCAAAAGGATTCTTAAAATCGAGATGGCATTTTGCGTCGTGATAGTTGTCCGCTAGACGCTTTATTATTTCTTTCACTCTCTTTTTAAGTTCTTCTTTTCCCATTATTTTATGAAATAATTCAGCATTTTATATACAAGTTTTGCCGCGAGAAAATCAGGATACGTAAAACCCTTTACAGGCGCGAGTTCCACGAAGTCAAAACCCACAATATTCCGGCTCCGGCCGAGTTTCTTAAGCAGATGCATCGTCTCCTCCCAGTAAAATCCGAGCGGCTCGGGGGTTCCCGTGGCTGATATTACCGATGGGTCGAAATAATCTATGTCGAATGTGACGTAAACGTTTTCTTTTAATCCCGAAATTACCTTATCCATCCAGTTTTTCGTGTGCAGGTTGTTCCTTATCGCGTAAGCGTAAAATGTTTTGATACCGTTCTTCTTTATGAATCTGCTTTCCTCTATGCACTGCGCCCTGATTCCGACCTGCGTGATGTCTTTCGTGAACTCGGCGACGCGGGAGCAGAAACAGGCGTGCGAATACTTCGTGCCTTCATACTCGTCGCGCAAATCGGAATGAGCATCGAAATGAAGAACTGAAAGATTTTTGTATGAATCGAAATGCGCTTTTATCGGCGCTGTCGATATTGTATGCTCGCCGCCGAGAGTGACGACGAATTTTTCGTCGTCTATTAATTTCTTGACGTTACCGTAAATCGCATCAAGCGCGTCCTTGCCTTTTAGGTTCTTCAGGTTCATCGGCGGCAGAGATGCTATCCCCTTCTCGAAACAAAATTCCCTGTGAAGTTCTTCGTCGTAAAATTCGACGTAGTGCGAAGCCTTGTAAATCGCCTCGGGCGCGCTGCCCGTGCCCTTGCCGTAAGATGTCGTTGCCTCGTACGGAACGGGAAGTATTGCAACCTTCGAATTCTCGTAATTTGAAAATTCATCCTCGATTGCGAGAAAATTATTTTTTATTCCAAGGGTCTTTACCATTATCCTTTGTATTCTTCTGCGTTGAACAGTTCTTTTAATGCTTTTATAACAGGATTCTCAAAAATCTGCCGGTCTCCTTGAGTGGCGGAGAACCTCTCTCCAGCCTCATAGGTCAGGTCAGGGATTTTTTTTTTAATGCTTCCAGTCCGGAAATCAATTCCGTGATATCGACAACCTCTCTGTTTATCCTGCACAATTCGGCAAGCATCGCCTCCATCAGAATCTTCTGGTTCGAGGAAAATTTGAAACGCGCTTCGGAATCGATGAGTACTTTAAGAATTCGCTGTATCTGGTCAATAGTGTATGCTTCCGCCTCTTTCTTGTATTTTGCTTTCGTTACGTCGGATTCGTCCAGCAGTTCGGTGTTTGCCGTCGTCTTTATAATCAATAGATTCCTGTAATGGTCAGTGAGGCCGTTATAATAAGTAATTATGTCGAGACCGTTCTCCTCGAGTTTATTAAAATAAGGAATTATGTCCTTGAGGCTGCCTTCGGCAATGAATTTCGACGTGTTGAAATATATTTCCTTATCGGGAAGATTTAAAAATTCCTTCAGCGCGTGTATTGTAATTTCATTCCCGCAGAATGAAACCGCCATGTCGAAAACGCCGAGAGCGTCGCGGAGAGCGCCGTCGCCGAGTTTTGATATGAGAAAAAGCGATTCGTCGTCGATTTTTACTTTCTGCTCTTTAGCGACGAATTTTATCTGCTCGGATATTTCCTGTATTTTCAGCCTGTGAAGCGCGAATCGCTGACACCTGCTCGTTATAGTCGCGGGTATCTTTTCGGGATTCGTCGTCGCGAGTATGAATATCAGGTAGTCGGGCGGCTCTTCGAGTATCTTGAGAAGTGCGTTGAATGCTTGAATCGTAAGCATGTGAACTTCGTCAACGATGAAAAACTTATACGTGGCTTTTATTGGAAAATATTTCGCCGCGTCCTGTATCGCGCGCACGTCGTCTATTCCCCTGTTCGATGCGGCGTCGAGTTCAAACACGTCGGGATGAACACCGCGTGTTATCTCGTCGCAGTTCTCGCAGTTGTTGCAAGGCTCTCCGTCTTTCGCGTTCTTGCAGTTAATTGCTTTCGCGAATATTCTTGCAAGTGTTGTCTTGCCGACCCCGCGCGGTCCGCTGAAAAGATAAGAATGCGCTATCTTCCTCTTCAGAATTGCGTTCTTGAGCGTCGTCGAGACGAAATCCTGAGAGACCACTTCACTAAATCGCTGAGGCCTGAATTTTAACGCCGATACTTTGAACTTTGGCTCTGACATTATTCAATATATTCTATTTCTTCTTAAAAGTGATTTTCTTGCTTCCGAATACCGGATGAATCGCGTCCCCGACTCTTGCCGCGGGTATAATCTCCAGTTTGGAAGTTATGTCTTTCGGTATTTCAATCAAATTCTTTTCGTTGTCCCTCGGTATTATTACCCTCTTTATTCCGCTCCTCACGGCGGCGAGAAGTTTTTCGTTTAAACCGCCTATCGGCAGTATGTTTCCCCGCAAAGTAATTTCTCCCGTCATCGCGATGTCCGCCTTGACAGGCGATTTCGTTATCGCAGAAAGCATCCCGATTATCATCGTGATTCCCGCGGAAGGCCCGTCCTTCGGTATCGCTCCTTCGGGAATGTGTATGTGTATTTCTTTGTCCTTGAAGAAATTCTCGGGAATGCCGAACTGCTTTGAGTTTGATTTAATGAAAGAAAGCCCCGCGATTGCCGATTCTTTCATTACGTCTCCGAGTTTTCCCGTGAGCGTAATCTTTCCCGCGCCCTTCATAACAGTGACTTCAATCGTAAGTATGTCGCCTCCAAGTGATGTCCACGCCAGTCCGTAAACCGAGCCTATCTTTGCCTTGTCGTCTTTCTTCGTGTCTATGTCCTCGAACTTCGGAACGCCGAGATATTTTTCGACCAGTTCGTGTGATACCGTTATCTTGTTTTTCTTTCTGCCGTTTGAAAGTTTGTCTTTCGCGGCTTTTCTTATAATCGAAGTCAATTCTCTTTCGAGATTTCTAACCCCCGCCTCGCGTGTGTATTCGCGAATAACCTTATGGATAATTTCGTCGGGGAATTTAATCTCGTCCCTGTCCATTCCGTGTTCCTCGAGTTCCTTGGGAAGTATGTGCCTTTGAGCGATTTGAATTTTCTCGAAATCAAGATAAGAACGCATTTCGATTATTTCCATCCTGTCCTGAAGCGCGAGCGGAATGTTGTACTGCACGTTCGCCGTTGTTATGAAAAGAACGTTGGATAAATCATAGTCGATGTCAAGATAGTGGTCGTTGAAAGTGTTGTTCTGCTCCGGATCGAGAACTTCAAGCATTGCGGACGCGGGGTCTCCCCTGAAATCGTTCCCCATCTTGTCTATTTCGTCGATTAGTATTACGGGATTCGATGTACCCGCTTTCTTCATCGCCTGAATTATTCTTCCCGGCATCGAACCGATGTATGTTCTTCTGTGTCCGCGGATTTCTGCCTCGTCCTTCACGCCTCCGACGGAGAGCCTCGCGAATTTCCGGTTGAGCGCCCGCGCGATCGATTTTCCGAGTGATGTCTTGCCTACTCCCGGAGGACCTACAAAGCAAAGTATCTGACCTTTCGGAGGTTTGGTTATGTTCTTGTCCTTGAGAAGTTTCAGAACTGCAAGAAGTTCGAGTATCCTTTCTTTCGGCTTTTCGAGACCGTAATGGTCCTCGTCGAGTATTTTCTTCGCGTTTCCGAGGTCGAAATTATCCACGGTGAACTTGTTCCAGGGAACGGACGTCATCCATTCAAGATAATTTCTTGAAACCGTAAAATCGGGAGACATCGGAGATGTCTTTCTGATTTTTTCGAATTCCTCCATCGCTTTCTCTTTCACCGCCTCGGGCATTCCCGATTCGTCGATTGCCTTTTTCAGTTTGGCGAGGTCCGGGTCGAGTTCCGCGCTGTCACCGAGTTCGTCCTGTAGTATTTTTATCTGTTCCTGAACGATGAATTTTCTCTGATTCTTCTGCATTGAAGCCTGAACCTTCGCGTCAATTTCCCTTTCGATGTTAAGAACCTGCAGTTCTCTCGCGAGCAAACCGATTATTCCGAAGAACTTATCGTAAAGACTTTTTGATTCAAGTATGTTTTGTTTTGAAATTATATCTACCGTTACATTCGATGCGATGTAATATAGTTTCCTGTCAGACTCCGGTATGTTCTGGTATCCAGAAAGAACGTCCTTTGATAGCGACGGATTAAGAGTCACGTAATCCGCGAACAGGTTCGAAGCCTTTTCAGCGAGGATGTTTAACTCCTCCGTTCTTTCGTCCGTATCTTTTATGATTTTAAAATCCGCGGTTATGAAATGGTCGGCGTCGAATTTTTTCACCCGCGCGCTTACGATTCCATCGATTAGAATCTTTATCAGTCCGTTCGGCAGCCTCATTATCTGAAGTATCTTCGCTATCGTTCCAGTGCTGAAAAGATTTTCTGTTGTGGTTTCTTCTATCGATGCGTCTTTCTGTGTTATAAGCAAAATGTATTTGCTTTCGGATTCGAACGCGGCGTTGATCGCCTTGATTGACGATTCCCTTCCTGCGAGAATCGGGTATATCATGTAAGGAAAAATCACAATGTCTTTTAATGGCAGAACGGGTAGTGTGTCAGGTATATCCCTGTAGTCCTGATTGTAAGAAATTGAACTTATCGCTTCTTTAACTTCATTCGCTTCATCACCGTATTCAGGGTTTTCAGCGTCTTTTGTAATCTTCTTTTTCATATCTTATCAATATAAATTTATGCGTTTTGAGTTTCAATTCTAATAAAATGCTGTGATTCGGCGTATGGGACGCGAATGGACCAAAATTTTCAAGACCCTGTTATAAATTGCGGAATTTTCTATCCCGCATTCGAATTTTTTCTCAGTGTTCCTCTTTGTCTTCTCTGTGGTGAATCTCTCTTGCTCTGCTCTTAATTGTTCATTGCTAATTACTAATTATTAATTGCTCTCTATTGCAT
>DATMXZ010000260.1:0-6085 GCA_035561235.1 Ignavibacteria bacterium | reverse complement strand
ATCTTAAATTGATTTTACTAATCTATTTAAGTATATTTGAAAACTATATTTTCAAGATTTTTTAATAATTTATCGATATTTTATAAATGGCGACAACTTCAGATTTAAAAGCAGGGATTATTATTAAGTTTAATGGTGATTTGCACCAGGTTTTACAGGTTGAACATAGAACACCCGGCAATTTAAGGGCATTTTATCAGGTTAAAATGCGGAATATGAAGAACGGAAAAATGATTGAAAACCGCTTCCGTTCAGGCGAAGAAATCACGGTCGAAAGACTCGAGCAGAAGGTTTACCAGTTCCTGTACAAGGACAACACAGAGTATTATTTCATGGAAAATGAGACTTACGAGCAGATTCACCTGCTTGAAGACATAGTCGGGGAGCAGGGCGAATTCCTGAAACCCGGCCAGGAAGTACAGATTCAGTTCCATAACGAAAAACCGCTTGCCTTAATCCTTCCGCCGCACGTTATAATGAAAGTAGTATCGGCTCCTCCCGCGGTAAAAGGTAACACGTCCACGAACGCGACAAAACAGGTAACTCTCGAAACGGGAGCAATCGTGAACGTCCCCCTCTTCATAGACGAGGGCGAGTACATAAAATTTGACATTCGAACGAAAGAATATATAGAAAGAGTAAAACAATAAATATAATTCAAAAACAAAATTTATGAAAATGGACCTAAAATACTTGCAAAAACTGATAAAAATGCTCGATTCAAGCAATCTTGCGGAAATTGAATTAGAAGAAGAAGGCACGAAAATTAAACTTTCCAAACCGACACAGACAGTACTGGCAGCGCAGCCGGTACAGGCACCCCAGTATATACACGACGTTCATCAGCATCTTCACGCCCCGGTCGCAAAGCCGGAGAAGGCTGAAGTTAAAGAAGAACTTTCTGAAAACCTTTATGAAGTTCGTTCGCCGATGGTAGGCACATTTTACAAATCGCCGTCACCCGACGCGGAACCATACGTCAAAGTCGGCGATACAGTAAAATCCGGAGCGACAATCTGCATCATCGAAGCAATGAAATTAATGAATGAAATCGAATCCGATGTTTCGGGTAAAGTCGTAAAAATTCTCGTTGAGAACGGATCAGCCGTCGAATATGACCAGCCTTTAATGCTGATCGAAAAAGCATAAACTAAAATAAAAATGTTTAATAAGATTTTAATTGCCAACAGAGGCGAAGTCGCCCTGCGTATTATAAGGACTTGCAAGGAAATGGGAATTAAAACGGTAGCCGTTTATTCCACTGCCGATAAGGATTCCCTGCACGTCCGGTTCGCCGACGAGGCTGTATGTATCGGACCGCCGTCGGCTTCACAGAGTTATCTGAGCATACCGAGAATTATCGCCGCGGCGGAAATAACCGATGCCGACGCGATTCATCCGGGATACGGATTCCTGTCAGAAAACGCCGAATTCGCCGAAATTTGCGCGGATTCGAACATTGTTTTCATCGGACCCACGCCAGAAATGATATCGAAAATGGGTGACAAGATAACCGCGAAAGAATTAATGAAACAAATGGACGTCCCGCTCGTCGAAGGAAGCGAGGGTAAACTTCATACTTACGAGGATATAAGGAAAATCGCCGTGAAAATCGGATTCCCGATTATGCTGAAACCGTCAGCAGGCGGCGGAGGCAAGGGTATGAGAATCGTAAGGGAAGAAAGCCATCTCGAAAAAGCGGTGGAAATTGCTATGACCGAGTCGCTCGCGGCTTTCGGTGACGACAATCTTTACGTCGAGAAACTCATCGAAAATCCGAGACACGTCGAATTTCAGGTGATGGGCGACAAGTACGGAACAATCGTCCACGTAGGCGAGAGAGACTGCACGGTTCAGAGAAGGCACCAGAAACTGATTGAAGAAAGCCCTTCGCCCGTGCTTGACGAAGAACTGCGTGATAAAATGGCGGACGCGGCTATCAGAGCGGCTAAATCTGTCAACTACGAAAGTCTCGGCACGGTTGAATTCCTCGTTGACAAGGACAAGAATTTTTATTTCATGGAAATGAACACGAGAATTCAGGTCGAGCACCCGATAACCGAAGCGGTTTCGGGAGTTGACCTCGTTAAAGAGCAGATTAAAATCGCCGCGGGCGATAAGATTCTCAAGAAGAAACAAAAACTTATCGGGCACGCGATTGAATGCAGAATAAACGCGGAAGATACCGATAACAATTTCAAGCCGTCGCCTGGTGTAATCACTGCTTTCAATACTCCCGGCGGACACGGCGTCAGAGTGGATACGCACTGCTTCACGGGATACAATATGCCTGCGCATTATGATTCGATGATTGGGAAACTGATAGTGCTCGGGAACACGCGCGAAGAGGCAATCACGAGAATGCTCCGCGTGCTGGACGAGTTCATCGTCGAAGGCGTGAAGACAACGATTCCACTGCACAAACAGATTTTCAGGGAAAAGAAATTTATTGAAAACGATTTCGATACAAACTACATAGAGAAACGGGAAGAAATCGAAGTATAAAGAATTATACTATGATTAAAAGAATAATTTTTAT
Organism: Ignavibacteria bacterium; assembly: GCA_035561235.1. GTDB lineage: Bacteria > Bacteroidota > Ignavibacteria > Tepidaquicellales > Tepidaquicellaceae > CAIKZJ01. Next base: position 3,546 of record DATMXZ010000260.1, on the reverse strand, counting down.
ATTACTGCTGTCGCTTCCTCTCCTTGCATACTCGCAGGGAAAGAAAGATACGACGAAGAACGTCAAACAGGACACTTCGAAAATGAACACGGTCCAGATTGACACGTCGAAGATTATCAATCAGATTGATACTTCAGGAAAGCAAACGCTGCGCGCCGATTCGCTGATTGACGCGTCGGGAAAGGAAACCGTACGGTTCACGAACCTTAACCTGTTCATATACATCACTATATCCGTTGCGGGCTTTGTTTTCTTTTTCTTCCTGTTCGTGAAAACTCTCTTCAGAACTTTTCACAGGACTAAATCGACGAGGCAGTCACTGCTCCTCAGTTGGAACTTATTCTTTATCGTATCCGTTATTTGGGTATTTATTATATGGGGAGTCGTAGCGGGCTTATGGACATCCGCGGCTTTCATGACGATCCTTATTTTCCTGTTCATTATGAGTCTGATAATGAGCATCATAGCATTGAAAAGTAAATAAAATAAATGAAGAACACACAATACGCGTTAATACTCGGCGCTTCAAGCGGATTCGGAAAGGCGATTGCCCTTACACTCGCGAAGGACGGCGTCAACATCATAGGAGTTCACCTCGACAGGGCAACTACAATGCCCGATGTTGAGAAAGAAATCGAGGAGATAAAAAGTTACGGAGTCGAGGCGCATTTTTACAACATAAACGCCGCTGACCCGCAGAAAAGAGAGGAAGTGCTCGACCGCGTCGCCGAAATTTTTAAGTCGAAAGAAAATCCTACTATAAAAGTCTTGATGCATTCGCTCGCGTTCGGCACTCTGAGAAAATTCGTTGACGAAGATCCGGCGAACCAGATGAATCAGAAACAGATGGAAATGACCGTTGACGTGATGGCGCACAGTCTCGTTTACTGGACTCAGAGCATGCTGAAACGCGACCTTATGAAACCCGGCGGGAAAATCTACGCTATGACGTCCTCGGGCGGCTCGCGCGTAATCGAATTTTACGGCGCCGTATCCGCGGCGAAAGCCTGCCTCGAATCGCACGTGAGGCAGTTGGCGCTCGAACTCGGGCACAAGGAAATCGCCGTAAACGCTCTGCTGGCGGGCGTTACAGACACTCCCGCGCTTAGAAAGATTCCGAAAAACGAAGAACTTATAAACATGGCTCTGATGAGAAACCCGCAGGGCAAACTTACCGAGCCGAAAGACATCGCTGATTTCATACTCGATAACTATAAACGCAACTCGCACTGGATGACCGGATGCGTGATTCACATAGACGGCGGAGAAACAATCAGCGGATTCTAATAAGAGCGAATTATTAATTAGTAATTAGCAATTAGTAATTGTAGGTAGTCGTTATCCCGACAAGTTGGGACGCAAAGAACGCGGTAGTTAGTAGATTTTATGATTTTGTCATCCCGGCGTAGGTGCGCTCTCTGCATCCGCCGTGGTGGAACGGGATCCATAAAAACTATCATTCTTGCCCTCATGACGGAATTTTATCGGGGATTAAAATCGTTACAATACTTACGAAGAGAAATATTACGGCTCTTCGACTTAGCCCACGTCTTCAGACGTGGGTAAAAGAAATATAAAACAAAAACCGTTTTAACGGTTTTAAAAAACTATGATTATCATTCCCGTCCTTCGCGACGGAATTTTATCGGGGATTAAAATCGTTACAATACTTACGAAGAGAAATAAAACGGCTCTTCGACTTAGCCCACGTCTTCAGACGTGGGTAAAAGAATAAGAAAACGACAACCGTTTTAACGGTTTAAAAAATTTGACATTCCCGCAAATGCGGAAATAAAGAACATCATATTTGATAAAGTGTAAAATCCATCAGATGTGAAAAAGCAGATAAACCAAATAATTACTCATTACTAATTACTAATTACTAATTGATAAAGATCTTAAGAAAAGGTTATCTCATCCTCAAATGCAAAGAATGCCACAAGGAGCACTCCTTCGAAGGCAGAGACCTCGTATTCGAACCTTACGGCTCCGATGCCTCCGGAAAGAAATACCTCTGCGTAACCGAATTCTTCTGCTCCTGCGACACGAAAATAAAATCCGAAATAACAATCATCGAATCCCCCATCGGCACAATCAAAGAAATTCTTAAAGAATCAAAGAACGCGGAGATTACGCGTATGCCCGATATTTCCATTTTAAGTTTATGACGGGTAAAGTTTTCGACAACATAGAATTCCGTTACTTCATAACGGCGCGCTTCTTCTTCACTATCGCGATACTGATGCAGTCTGTCATAATCGGCTGGCAGGTCTATGAAATCACTAAAGACGCGTTCTCTCTCGGAATGGTCGGACTCTTCGAAGCGATTCCGTCAATCGCGACCGCGCTTGTTTCTGGAGTAATAGTTGACAGCCGCGAAAGGAAGAAAGTCCTCTTATTCGCTTACGCTCTGATGCTTATCTGCTCCGTATCGCTTTTTATCGTATCATCCGATTACGTTTCCGCTCTCGCGAATCACAAAATTTATATCATATACGGAATAATATTTTTCACGGGCATATCACGCGGATTCTATATGCCCGCCGCGCAGGCATTGCTCGGACAAATCGTCGATAAAGATTCTTATCCGCGCGCGGTTAGTTGGAACGTTTCGGTATGGCAGGTCGGAGCAATCAGCGGACCCGCTATAGGCGGATTCGCTTACGGATTCTTCGGAACGGGAGTAACTTACGTTACAATCATATCATTTATTTCAGTCGCGGTGCTTTCATTAATGTTCATCGGCTCAAAACCCCGTCCTGTATTGGATTCTCAGCCGATGCTAAGCAGATTAACGGGCGGGATAAAATTCGTTTTCCGGAAAAAAATCATACTCGGCTCGATGACGCTCGACCTATTCGCCGTATTGTTCGGCGGAGCAACGGCGCTTCTTCCCGTATTCGCCTCCGACATCCTTGACGTCGGGCCTAAAGGACTTGGAATACTCCGCGCCGCGCCGTCAGTCGGAGCCTTGCTGACGGCATTTTACCTGACGAAACATCCGCCCGTGAAAGGAACTGGGAAAAAACTTTTTTCCGCCGTGGCGGGATTCGGAATATGTATGCTCCTCTTCGCCGTATCCGGAAACTTCTACCTCTCGGTTCTTGCTCTCGCGTTAAGCGGAATGTTCGACAGCGTAAGCGTGATAATACGTCAGACTACACTTCAGATATTCACGCCCGACGAAATGAAAGGACGCGTGGCAGCGGTCAACAGTATATTCATCGGCTCCTCCAACGAAATCGGCGCATTCGAATCCGGACTCGCCGCGAAACTCCTCGGCACAATCCCCTCCGTCATATTCGGCGGCATAATGACTTTAATAATCGTCTTCTCCGCCTCCTTCGCCTTCCCCTCTCTCCGCAAAATGGAGTTGAAGAAAAAAGAATCCGGAATTAAGTTCTAATAACTAAATACAGTAAATTATACTTAAATTCCATTTTGTCATCCCCAACTTTGGAAATGAACGATCTGAATTCTATTTAGAATTAGTCAATCCGCTCATATCCGTGTGCTATATGATTTAAAAAGGAAATCTTCTTCTTC